>CAMKAE010000286.1 GCA_946410395.1 uncultured Clostridia bacterium | reverse complement strand
TGCTCTCGCTGCTGGCGGCGACCGCGGTGACCTTCCTGATCGAAAAGCCCTGCGCTCGACTGATGCTGCGCGGCCTGCGCCGCAGGGAGGCGGCAGCGGCGCAGGCGCAGACCGCCGAACCTGTAACCGAAGCGAATCCACAAGAATGAAATAAAGAGAGGGAAAAAACATGCGTGAACCGATTTTGCTGATCATGGCTGCCGGGATGGGCAGCCGCTACGGCGGACTGAAGCAGATGGACCCCATTGGCCCCGCGGGGGAGGTCATCCTGCACTACTCCGTCTACGACGCCAAACGGGCGGGCTTCAAGCGGGTGGTTTTCCTGATCAAGCATGAGATCGAGGAGGACTTCAAACGCCTGGTGGGCGACCCGGTGGCACGGCACATGGAGGTGCGCTACGCCTTCCAGGAGCTGGACAAGATCCCGGCGCCCTACACCGTGCCCGAGGGACGCACCAAGCCGTGGGGCACCAGCCACGCCGTGCTGTGCTGTGCGGACCTGCTTGACGCGCCCTTCGCCGCCATCAACGCGGACGACTTCTACGGCGCGGAATCCTTCCAGACCGCCTACGACTGGCTTTCCAAAGCGCAGGACGATGAGAAGGCGGAGTGGATGATGGTGGGCTACCGTCTGGCCAACACCACCACCGCCAACGGCTATGTCTCTCGCGGCGTGTGCCAGGTGGATGAAAACGGCTTCCTGACCGGGGTGGACGAGCGGCTGCACATCGTGGAATCCAGTGACGGCCCGCTGTACACCGAGGACGGGGAAACCTACCACCGGCTGAGCCCCGACGCGCCGGTGTCCATGAACCTCTGGGGCTTCACGGACTCCTTCCTGCGCGAGATCCGGGACGGCTTCCCGGCCTTCCTGGAGAAGGCGCTGGCGGAGAACCCGAAAAAAGGGGAGTACCTGCTGCCCGTCACCGTGAACGACGCCCTGCAGGCCGGGCGCGCCCGGGTGCGGGTGCTGTCCAGCGGAGCGAAATGGTACGGCGTCACCTATCCGGAGGACCGTCCCGGCGTGGTGGCGGCCATCCGCCGCATGACGGACGAGGGCCTCTATCCGGAGAACCTGTGGGCCTGACAATTCGATATGAAAAGGGCTTTCCGCGCCGAGGACCGGTGACGGGAAGCCCTTTTTGATGCCTTTTGGGTGGATGATACGATTCTTTGACAAGATGATGGTTTTCAATCTGCCGCAGGAACCTCACCCCCGGCCCCTCTCCTTTCAGGAGAGGGGAGGGATGAAGCGCAGCATATCCTTTCCTCCCCCTGAAAGGGGAAGGGGGACCGCCGCAGCGGTGGATGAGGTTTTTTCGGGCCTGACTGAACACAAATCAGCGCAGGGTCACATACCCCGCCTGGGCGATGCAGGCCTGGCCTTCGTCGGAGGTCATCCAGTTGACGAAGCGCTCTGCGGTCTCGTTGCCCTCGACATAGACGGCATAGTAGCATACGGTGAAGGGGTAGGCGCCGCTCTGCAGGTTCTCGGGCGTGGGGGCGATGCCGTCCACGGCCAGCACCTTCAGGCTGCCCTCCCGATACAGGGAATCCACATAGTAGAGGTAGGAATAGCCGATGGCCTCGCGGCCGCCGTCGAAGTTGCCCACCTGGGCGATCAGATCCGCCATGCCGTTGGAGATGAAGTTGGCCTCGGCGGCGGTGAGGCGGAAGCCGTCCATCACCAGCTCCTCCATGGCGGTCTGGCTGCCGCTGCCGTGCGGCCGCTGGTAAGCGGCGATGGGCAGGCCGTCCTCTCCGCCTACCTCGTCCCAGGCGCGGACAGCGCCGGTGTAGATGCTCCGGATCTGGTCCGCGGTCAGGCTGTCCACCGGGTTGGCGCTGTTCACCAGGAACACGAAGGCGTCGTAGCACACGGGCACCATCACGAAGTTCACGCCCGCGTCAACGGCGGCCTGGCGCTCGTCGGCGTTGGGGCCGGTGCCGATGACGATGTCGATGGGGTGGGTATCGTCCATCATGACACCCTGGGACGCGATGGTCACCATGGGGTTGGCCGCGCCTTTGGTCAGCCGGTCATAGGCGTAGGGTGTGGTGGAGAAGGACACGAAGCCGGTCAGGTCCTCCTCGGAGAGGTCCAGCCACTGCCGGGCCAGCTCCATGGCCATGGGCACGCAGACCGTGGAGCCGTCGATGCTCGGGTACGCGCCCCAGTCGCCGACGAAGAGCGTGTCGCTGCCGGGGTAGGGCGTCTTGTCGCCCAGCTGGAAATCGCCGCGCTCGGTCACGATGCGCTGCCAGCCCTCCGGCTTGGACAGGGACTGGTTGATCTGGCTCCAAGAGCCGTTGTCAGTGCCTTCGGCGAAGGCGGAAAAGCCGCAGAGCAGCAGGGAGACGCAAAGGATCAGGCAGATGGTTTTTTTCATGGATGTTTCCTCTCTTTCCGGTGTCATGGGTTACGAGGGCAACTGTTGATCGGTGGGAGCGCCCTCACTCCTGCTCCACCACCCTGAAATCCGCCTCCGCCACCCAGAAGGTGCCGCG
>CAMKAE010000285.1 GCA_946410395.1 uncultured Clostridia bacterium | reverse complement strand
CTCCAGCACGGTGCCGGCCAGCTTGATGCCCATGACCCCCGCCATGCGGAAGCGGTATTTCCGAAGGTATTTCCACAAAAAACGCATGACTGTCTCAAACGCGGGCGCCCCGTCCCGCTCCCTTTACGATTCTGGAAGTATCAGACAGCTTCGAATTTAACACGGTTTGCTCGCAAAAGCAAGGGGCACACACCGAAAGAACAGGACGTGCGGCCTGCGCCTTTCATAAAATATTCACGAATTCTTTTGGCCGATCCCTTGACAAAGATGCCGGCTGGTGATAAAGTATGACCGTGGTTAGCACTCAACACAGTCGAGTGCTAACAAACCCGGAAAGGAGGGGAGCACATGGACATGGACGAGCGGAAAATGCGGATCCTGCAGGCCATCATCGATGACTACATCCTGACGGCTGTGCCGGTGGGCTCCCGGACCATTTCCAAGAAGTACGAGACCAGCCTGTCCTCAGCCACCATCCGCAATGAGATGAGTGACCTTGAGGAGCTTGGCTACCTGGCGCAGCCCCACATCAGCGCGGGCCGGATCCCGTCGGCCAAGGCGTACCGCCTCTACGTGGATCAGCTGCTGAAAAACGGCTGGATCCGGGACGATTCCGACGACACCATGCGGACCTACTTCAGCGGCCGTGTGCACCAGATGGAAAAGATCATCGACCAGGCCGCGCAGGTCCTGTCCACGCTGACGGGATACACCGCCGTGGTGCTGGAGCCCGGCGGACAGCAGCCCCGGATCCGCAACATCCAGCTGGTCAGCATCTCCCCGGAGACCGCGCTGGTGGTCCTGGTGACGGACGCTGGCCTGGTGCGAGACAACGTGGTCACCATTCCCCGGGGCATGGATCCCGACACGCTATACGCCATCAGTCGCACGCTGACCGAAGCGCTGTCCGGGTGCACGCCCGCGGAGGCCTGTGACCGGATCCCGGTGCTGATGGGCCGGATGCGGGAAAACGCGGAGCTGCTCCAGTCCCTGGGCGGCATCTTCACCAAGAACCGCGAGGAGCCCGGACACGGCCATGTGGCGGTGGGCGGCGTGAGCAACATGCTCTCCTACCCGGAGTACAGCGACATGGAGAAGGCCCGGAATTTCCTGAGCCTGGTGGAGACCCGCGACAAGCTGGCGTCCATCATCGCCCAGCAGGGGGATGTGGCCTTCACGGTCCGCATCGGCCCGGAGAACGGTGTGCCGGAGATGAGCGACTGCTCCATCGTCACGGCCACCTACTCCACCCGCAGCGGACGGCAGGGCACCATCGGCGTGATCGGCCCCACCCGAATGCAGTACAGCCGGGTGCTCAGCGTGCTGGGCAGCATGGGGCAGCACCTCTCGGAACTGTTCGGAAACCCGGATGAACCCAAGACCAAATAGAAAGCACAGAGAAAGGCAGAGGAAAGCCATGACGGAAGAACAACGCACCCCCGGGGAGCTCTCGGAGATGCCGGCGGAGCAGCAGGCCGGAGCGGAAGACGAAAGCCTGTTTGAGCAGGTTGTCGCGGAGCAGAGCGCCGCGGAACCCCCTGCGGAGGATCAGGCGGAAGACGAGGCCTGGGAACAGGCCCTGGCGGACGAGAACCCCCTGCAGGCGGAACTGGACGCGGCGAAGGCCAAAGCGGACGAATACCTGGCCATGGCACAGCGCGTGCAGGCGGACTTTGACAACTTCCGCCGCCGCAATGCCAATCTTCGGGCCGAGGCATTCGCCGACGGGCAGCGCGAGGTGGCCACAGCCATGCTGAACGTGCTGGACAACCTTGAGCGCGCGCTGGCCTCCGCCGGGGAGGACAGCCCCCTGCGCAGCGGCATCGAGCTGACGCTGAAGCAGATGACGGCCGTCTACGAAAAGCTGGGCGTCACGTGCATCGACCGCCTCGGCGAGCCCTTTGACCCGAACCTGGAGAACGCCGTCCTGCAGGGCAGCCCCGAGGAGGGCGAGCCCGGCACGGTGTGCCAGGTGCTGCAGAAGGGATACCAAATGGACGGACATGTCCTGCGCCACGCCATGGTCAAGGTTGTGGCCGAAGCATGAGGAATCAGGCGCAAGCCTTTTCCATAGAATATTGACTTCAGGAGCTTTCTGATAAAGAGGAGGACAAGCACATGAGCAAGATTATCGGCATTGACCTGGGTACCACAAACAGCTGTGTGGCCGTGATGGAAGGCGGCCAGCCTGTTGTCATCGCCAACGCGGAGGGCAGCCGCACGACGCCTTCCGTGGTGGCCTTCACCAAGGACGGCGAGCGCCTGGTTGGCCAGGTGGCCAAGCGGCAGGCCGTCACCAACCCCGATCGCACCATCATCTCCATCAAGCGTGAGATGGGCACAACCTACAAGAAGAACATTGACGGCCGCGACTATACGCCCCAGGACATCAGCGCTATGGTGCTGACCAAGATGAAGGAGACCGCCGAGGCCTATCTGGGCGAGAAGGTCACCGAGGCTGTCATCACCGTGCCGGCCTACTTCAACGACAGCCAGCGCCAGGCCACCAAGGACGCCGGCCGCAT
>CAMKAE010000284.1 GCA_946410395.1 uncultured Clostridia bacterium | reverse complement strand
GTGATGTCGTCGCACAGGCCGAAGCCGATGCCGCCGCCGCTGCCGGTCTCAATGAAGTCGTCCATCGGCCGGGTGTAGAAGGCGTACTTGCCCTGCACAAACTCCGGGAACAGGCACACGTTGCGCTGCTGGGGAGAGCGCAGGGTGACGAGGTTGGGCAGCCGCTCCCAGGTCTTCAGATCCTTGGTGCGGACGATGCCCGCCGCGGCGACGGCGGCGGAGAGATCCGGGTTGTTCCGGTCCTTGCTCTCGGAGCAGAACACGCCGTAGATCCACCCGTCCTCATGCTGCGTCAGGCGCATGTCGTACACGTTGGTCTCCTCCGGGCAGGTGTCCGGCAGCAGCACCGGCTCGTCCCAGAAGCGGAAGCCCTCTGTGGGCCTGTCCGACTGCGCCACGGCGAAGAAGCTCTTGCGGTCATAGCCCTCGACTCGGGCCACGAGGGTGTACTTCCCGTCCAGCAGCAGCGCGCCGGAATTGAACACCGCGTTGACGCCCAGGCGCATCATCATGTGGGGGTTGGTCTCCGGGTTGGGGTCGTACATCCAGAAGGGCGGGATGTGGTCCCGGGTCAGCACCGGGTGCACATAGCGCTCGTAGATGCCGTTGCAGCGGCCTTCATACACCGGGTTGGGCGACCGGATCAGGCTTTCGTAGCGGGCTTCCAGTTCGGCGTAGCTGCGCATGAAGAAGACCTCCTTGTGTGATGGGATCGGGAGAAGATCCATGAAAGCCCTTCGGGATTTTCATGGGAAGGCGTTTCAGTTCCAGGTCAGGCCGGCGAAGAACGCGTCCAGCGCAGCCGTGCACTCAGCCCCGGTCGTGCCGGTCGCGGTGAAGGTGTAGAGCTTTCCGCCGAGGTTAAAGAAGGATTGGGCCTGCGCCATGGCCGCGGTCTGGCCTGCCATCGAGAGCGTCACGCTGTAGGAGAGCGTGATGCCCTTCAGGCCGTCCGCGGTGAAGGGGGCGGACCAGGTGGTCTTTCCGAAGGAGACTTTGGCGCCCATGCTCTCGTAGAGCTCGGTCATGCCGTCGACAAGCGCTTTTGCGACCTCGTCCAGCTCCGCGGCGGACATGGCGGCGGGGTCGTAAGGATTGTCTTCGGAGGTGCAGTTGATGTTCAGCGAGAGGTTGCCGCTGTCGAATTCCGGGTAATACGTGAACAACACCACATCGCCGGCTTCACCGGGAATGTAGTACGATCCGGCGGCCTTGGTAAAGCTGAAGGCATCCAGGGTGGCGACGGTGTCCGTGGTGACGGTCTCCGCCAGGACAGGGAGGGCGGCCAGTAGGCAGCAAAGGGCGACGGTCAGGGCGAGAATGCGTTTCATGGGGTGTACCTCCTTATTGTTTGTGATAAGTATCGTGTTCCGGTCACAGCCGCCGGATCACTTCAAAGCACATGCGCCCGTTGTGGTAGGGGCACTTCCAGGGCTCCACGATGGGCTTGTCCAGCACGGCGCCGTCCTCGGTCAGGGCGCTGTGCCACTCGCCGCAGCGCGGGTCGATCACATGATCGCGGATGTAGGCCCACTGGCTCTCAGCGGCCTTCAGGAAGCGCGCCTCGCCGGTCTTTTGCCAGGCGTTGAGGAAGCCCAGCAGCGCCTCCGCCTGCACCCACCAGACGCGGGTGGTGTCCACCTTGCCGCGCTCCATCTCGGCGGAAAAACCGTTGCCCTCGGTGTACGCGAGCTTCAGGGTCTCGTCCGCCATGGCCAGCAGCAGCGGGCGGATCCGGGCGGTGAGCGCCTCGTCGCCGAGCACCTCCAGGGTGCGGTCCGCCAGCCAGCTGGTCTCGATGTCGTGGCCGAAGGAATGCAGGTCGATCAGCGTGTGCCAGTCCGCGTCGAAGAAGACCTCCTGCCGGCGCTTTTCCGGATTCCAGATCTTCGTCTCCAGCGTGTCCAGGATGGCGTAGAGACTGGCGCGGACCTTTTCGTCCCCGGTGGCCTCGTACAGGGCGGTGTAGCCCTCCATCACGTGCAGCAGGGTGTTCATGGTGCGGCCGGCCATGACGCCGTTCTCCGAGAGCTTCTCATTGCTCATGGGCTGCCAGTCCGCGGTCTGGGCCTCCAGGTAGCCGCCCGCGTCCCTGCAGCGCGCCTCGATGAGCGCGTAGAGGGAGAGGGCCTTCTCCAGCGGAGCCTTTTTGCCGGAGGCCATGCCGTAGGCGGAGAGCGCGTAGATCGCGAAGGCCTGGTTGTAGGTGTGCTTGGTGGGGTCGAAAACCGTGCCGTCGGCGTTCAGGGACCAGTACACGCCGCCGTTGCCCGGGTCGAGCATGGCCTGCAGTGCGGCGTAGGCGTGATCCGCCTCGTCCAGCAGCGCGGCGTCGCCGGTGACGCGGTATGCCCCGGACCAGAACCAGAGGATCCGGCTGTTGAGGATGCACCCGCGCTCGCCCTCCGGGTCCGTCACCAGGTCTTCGCCCACATAGCTCACATATCCGCCCCGCGCGTCATCCCGCAGGCTCTTCCAGAAGGGGATCAGGTCGCGGGTCAGGTGGGCGCGGATTTCTTCTTTCATCGACATGGCAGTTACCTCCGTTCGGGGTCAGGAGCAGTACA
>CAMKAE010000283.1 GCA_946410395.1 uncultured Clostridia bacterium | reverse complement strand
TTCGACTACTCCCTGCTGACCGGCGCGAAGCAGAAGTTCGTCGGCTGCCCCAAGACCATCGACAACGACCTGGCCATCACCGACCACACCCCCGGCTTCGGCAGCGCGGCCAAGTACATCGCCACCTCCACCAAGGAGATCATCTGCGACGCCATGGGCTTCTCCTACAAGAAGAAGAACGTGAACATCGTGGAGATCATGGGCCGCAACGCGGGCTGGCTGACCGGCGCGTCCGCCCTGTCCCGCAGCGAGGACTGCGAAGGACCCGACCTGATCTACCTGCCCGAGGTTCCCTTCAGCATCGAGCACTTCGTGGAAGAAGTCAAGAAGCTGCTGGAGAAGAAGGACGTGGTCGTGGCCGTGGTGTCCGAGGGCATCAAGACCGAGGAAGGCAAGTATGTGTGCGAATACGCCACCAGCTCCACCTCCACCGACGCCTTCGGCCACATCCAGATGACCGGCACCGCGTCCTATCTGTCCCAGGTGATCAAGAGCGAGCTGGGCTGCAAGACCCGCGCGATCGAGCTCTCCACCCTGCAGCGCGCCGCGGCCCACATGGCCAGCCGCGTGGACGTGGACGAGGCGTTCAACGTGGGCGGCGCCACCGTGAAGGCTGCTGATGAGGGCTCCTCCGGCGTCATGGTCGTGATCGACCGCGTGTCCGACGATCCCTACCAGAGCGCGACCGGCGTCTATGACGTGCACCGCATCGCCAACGACGAGAAGGTCGTTCCGCGCAAGTGGATCAACAAGGCCGGCAACTATGTCACCGAGGAGTTCCTGGACTATGTGCGGCCGCTGATCCAGGGCCACTATCAGCCGATGATGGTGGAAGGCCTGCCCCGCCACCTCGCCGTGCACCTGAAGAACTACGACTGGAGCGCCCCCCGCGGGAAGAAGTAAGCTGCGTTTCAGTTCAGCTTGTTCAATGACAGAAAAGGGGGTTTCGCGGTCTGCGGACCGCGACCAGGGCTTTCCGATCGCCCTGGACCTTCGGGCGCATCCCGTTTCTTGAATTGTAAACCGTGGCTGAGCATTATATAAGCTTTTGCTTGTACCCCCGGAGCCTGACGGCTTCGGGGGTTTTTGTGTCTGTGTGAGCCTGAACACATTTTCCGCTGCAGCATTGACAAAACCCATCGCGCATGTTACGATGGAGCAGACGGCAGAAGCCGTCCCGAGGCCCGCAGAAGCGGGCGATGCCCAGAGATCTCTTCTCCCGGAAAACCAAACGGTGTCACGAAGGTGCCGAAGACCGTCCGAGACGGTTTTGGCGTTTTTTCTTGTCTCATATGATGGGTTGGCAGGGGCGATCACAGCCCTTGCGGAAAGGTACGGTTATGAATCAGTCAAACAACCAAAGAAGAACACTCTCCCTGCAGGTGCGGCGTCTGACCTTTGCGGCGGTGTTCCTTGCCGTTGCCCTGGTGCTGCCTTTTATCACGGGGCAGATTCCCGAAATTGGCAATTTGCTCTGCCCGATGCATCTTCCGGTCCTGCTGTGCGGGTTCATCTGCGGGTGGCCCTGGGGCCTTGCGGTGGGCTTCATCGCGCCGCTGCTGCGTTCGGTGACCTTCGGCATGCCGCCCATGTACCCCACCGCTGTGGCCATGGCCTTTGAACTGGCCACCTACGGCAGCATTGCAGGCCTGATGCATATGCTGCTCCCTGCAAAACCGCTGTATACCTATGTGTCGCTGCTCGTCGCCATGTGCGTCGGCCGGCTGGTCTGGGCCGCGGCGATGGTCGTGATCACGGGCCTGGCCGGCAGTGCTTTCACCTGGGCGGCGTTTGTCACCCAGGCGATCACCAAGGCCATTCCCGGTATCATCCTGCAGATCGTGCTGATTCCGATCCTGGTGATCGCGCTGGAACGCGCCGGCCTGTCGCTGAATCCCCGGATCACCGAGAACAAGTGAAAGACAGAGCGTGATCGAAAATGAATCCGGAAGCCTTTGAGCAGCGGGTGCGCTCGGAGCTGGAATCACACCGGAAACGGTTCCCGGCTATGCAGCCGCAGGACGCGGTGAAGTTCGTGTTTCAGGCCCTGCTGGGGGTCGGGCATCTGCTGGACGAGCGGGACGCGGTCGCGGACTATATCGACCGCGAAATGCGCGCGCTGACGCCGGACCCGGGGGAGCCGCTCTTTGAGCGCCTGAGCCCCGCCTGGTGCAGGCTGAACCTGCGCAGGGCCGCGGCGGAGGGCCTGACGCCGGACATGATCGCCGGCATGATGCTGGTCTCCTCCTGCGCGCCGCCCTTTGCGCGGGAGGACGTGCTGCGCCTGTGCGAAACGCTGGTGCCGGGCGCAGACGAACTGGGGAAGATTGCGGATGAAGCCTGGCTCCCGTCCCATTCGCCGGCATACCGGGCGGCATATCACCCGGCGTATCGCGTGGTGTCCGCGGACTGGATGGCGCTGGCGGAGGCGCTGCCGGCCATCGCACGGGCCCAGGCGGGCACGGACCGCCTGCTGGTGACGCTTGACGGCCCCTGCGCCTCCGGCAAGACCACCCTGGCCCGGAGCCTGGCGCAGATGCTGCGCGCGCCGGTGGTGCACACGGACGAATTCGTG
>CAMKAE010000282.1 GCA_946410395.1 uncultured Clostridia bacterium | reverse complement strand
CATCAATAGCACATCTCCATCCTTTTTCCCTCATGAAAGCAAGAATGATGCTTTAGGGAAGAACACAAAGGCAATTGCAGAGTACATCAAGCATCAGCTCGACGAAGATCGCATGGGAGAGCAGATGACGATGCTCGGGAAAGCAAACGACAACCCGTTTACGGGTAGCCAGAACAGCAGGTAATTGAACAGCCCGTTTACGGGCGACCAGAACAAGCCCTTCGCAAGTGGCAGACCGTATTTGCGCCTGCGAGGGCGCAAGCTAGTAATCTAGGGCTATGCCCGCATATGAAAAGCCACCGGCTACGCCGGTGGATGTTTACTCATGCAGAAAAAAAGGGGAACCCGATCAGGTTCCCCGCAAGGGTTTGTCTCACTGCCGTGCCGCAACGGCTTTCGTGTTCTTTTCCGGCTGGATCTCACCCGCCCGGGTCAAGGCGAACTTGGTGATCAGCGGACCGGTGAGCTCGTAGATCAGGGTGCCGGCCAGCACCACCGCGTTGATCATGGCGCCGTATTCCGGCAGGTCCTGCAGCGCCAGGCGCGCCATGCCGATGGCCACGCCCGCCTGCGGCACCAGCGTCAGGCCCAGCCAGCGGACGATGTTCCGGTCGCAGTGCTCGATCTTCGCGCCCACCGTGGCGCCGAAGGCCTTCCCCAGCACGCGGACCACCACATAGATCACGCCGACCAGGCCCACCTGCCGCAGCACCGAGAAATCCAGCGCCGCGCCGGAGAGGACAAAGAAGAGCATGAACAGCGGCGGGGTGAAGCGGTCACAGACTTCCAGCATGCTGTCGCTCTTGGAGTACAGGTTGACCATGGCCGCGCCGATCATCATGCACACCAGCAGGCTCGACAGGTTCAGCACATTGGTCGCCGAGAGCCCGACGCCAACAAACACCGCGCACAGCGTCAGGGACAGCTTGTTGCCCCGGGAGTGGAAGAAGCGCAGCACATAGGACAGCAGCGCGCCGATCACAAAGCCCAGGGCCAGGGACGCGATGATCTGGCACAGGGGCAGCACCAGCAGGTCCATCACCGACAAGCTGCCGCCCTTGCCGTCCAGGGTCAGCGCAAGCTTGGACAGCACGGCGTAGAGCATCAGGCCGGTGGCGTCGTCCATGGCCACCACGGGCAGCAGCATGCGGCAGACCGGGCCGTCCGCGTGATACTGGCGGACCACCATAAGCGTGGCCGCCGGCGCCGTGGCCGCCGCGATGGCCGCCAGGGTCAGGCACATGGGTATCGGCTGCCTGAAGGCCCACAGCGCCAGGAAGACGAACAGTGACGCACATGCGCTCTCCAGGCAGGTGATGACGACGGGCTTCGCGCCGATCTGCTTGAGATAGCTCATCTTGAACTCGGCGCCGATGGAGTACGCGATGAAGCCCAGCGCCACATCGGAGAGGATGCCGAGCGCCTTGGTGGTGGCCGATGGCAGCACGCCAAAGACCGGCCCCAGCAGCAGGCCCGCCACCAGATAGGCGGTGACGTTGGGCAGATGGACATAGCGGACAAGGCGGCTCAGCAGCAGCGCCGCCGCGAAGGCCGCCGCCAGCGCCAGCAGTGGAAACTCTGCGCTCATGATTTCTTGTTCAGTCCCTTCAGAAAACTGACAGGCATGGCAAATGCGATGCCGGTGTCCGGCTGATCCAGTCCGCCCGTCACTTGATCGATCAGCTCCGAGAGCACGGTCACTTTCTCGTCCGGCAGCACGATGAACACCGTCTTGGAAGCCTGGCGCTCCGGCGAGAAGACATGGCGGAACAGGCCCAGCATGGGCAGATCCACATTCTCATCGTCGGACAGGACCCGCATCATGCCCGTGGAATCCAGGACCGTGGCGCCGCTGATGCCCTTTTCCAGCATCGCTTCAAACAGCGGCTCCAGCAGCTCTGTCTTGTTGAGCACCAGAACGTACAGCTGCATGGTATCCCTCCTTCGTTTCGGCCGCAAAGGCCAAACGCCATTATAGTCTCATCTGTTTGGATGTCAAGTCGTTTTCGCGGCCTGTTCCGCTTCCGCGCGGCGCAGCAGCTTCTCCAGGCGGTCATCCAGCTTTTTGAAGACCTTCACGGCCTCCTTGAGCAGCTCCGTCTCGGAGGCCCACCTGCCCTGCATCAGGATCGTGTTGATCGGCCGTGCGGGGATGGACAGGCGCGGGTCGGTTTCCTTCATCGCCTGCAGTAGCAGGATGGGATCGGGCACATAGCGGCTGTCGATTTTCAGCTGCAGATTGCCGTCCACGCAGCGCGCCTGGCTGACGCCGATGCGGCTGAGCAGGCTGCGCAGCTGGCTGACATCCAGCAGGGTGTCCACCACCGCGGGCGGATCGCCGAAGCGGTCCAGCAGCTCGTCCAGGATGTCCTCGCGGTCCTCCTCGGTGGCAAGCGACGCGATCCGGCGATAGATCTCCATGCGCTGCCGGTCGTCCGACACATACTCCTCGGGCAGGTAGGCGTCCACGCGCAGGTCCACCCGGGTCTCCAGCTCGCTCCGGTCCGGCACGCCCTGGGCCTCCGCCATGGTCTCCTCCATCAGCTTGCAGTACATCTCATAGCCCACCGTGGCCAGGTGGCCGTGCT
>CAMKAE010000281.1 GCA_946410395.1 uncultured Clostridia bacterium | reverse complement strand
GGCGCTTCCCGGCCGCGCTCTGCCACACGTCCCGCAGGCGCAGGCTCCTGAGGAAGAGCACAGCCGGCGGGATCATGGCCATCACGGCACAGATCAGCAGCATCAGGACGCCGTTCTCGAGATAGCCGCCCAGCGCGTGGTTGCCCGACGAGTACCACTTCCACGCGGGGAACAGCGGTCCGCCGGCGCTGGCGTTGTTGCGGATGGTAAACTTGAGGAAGGTCTCCGCGCGCAGCTGCGGAAGGAGCTCCGGCACCCAGGCGGGCCTCGTCTTCACCGTCCACTGCTGCAGAACCATGCCGTAGAGCAGGAAAAAGAGGAAGAACGTCATCAGAGCCGCGGTAAGGCGCAGCACCCAGCGCCCACTGCACTGCGGCCTGCCATCGCGGTCGTTCCAGAGCACGCGGTCCTCGCTCAGGCGCATGCAGCACTTGTAGAGGAAGCGCGCGTAGACCGCCATCAGGAGCAGACCGACCAGCCAGCCGGCGAGGCGCAGCAGAAACACGTCGGAGAGGATCCCGTTGTCCCCCATCTCAAAATCCCGGGGCGACCAGAGGACGGCCCAGGCCTTGTAGGCCAGGAGGTCCGCCGACAGGAGGCCCGACAGGACGCTCACGGCGAGCTTGCCCGCCCGGGAGCCTTTCTCCCAGGAAAAGACGGCGATCAGGACATGCAGCGGAATCAGGATCCCCATGGCGATCATCCAGAGGATCAGGTTGATCTGCGTGTCCGGGACCGCCTTCCGGTCCGGGAAGAAGAAGGCAGGGAACTCATGGGTGACGGCTCTGAGAACGGCCAGCGCCAGGCCCAGGCCGATCCCCGCGAGCATCGCGGTTTTTCCGGCCTTGCCCGAATTCGTCCTGGCCAGGGCAAAGAGCACGGTGATGACCGTCACCGTGACGAAAAGGGCCTCGGGCACCTTGTACATGTGCAGCAGCACTTGGATCCCCTCCGATGAAAGCGATACTTTCTGAGCAAAGAACGGCCGGCGCGAATCTCCCCCGCGGAGAAACGCGCCGGCGCAGGTTGAGACCGGGTCAGGAGCGCTTGATTACCACTCCTGCACGAAATACTCCCAGCCGTCGAAGGTGACTTCGATCGGCTCGGTCCAGAAACGGCCCTCGACGCCGGTCTCGGGATCGACGTGCAGCAGATAGCCGTTCTCGGCGGGGCTGTGGATGGTCAGCACGAGGCTGTACACGCCGTCCACGTCCAGCTTGATGTTGGCGCCGTAGTGGGGGCCGTCAGAGGCGGCCATGGGCATGAAGGTGCCCTCGGAGTACACTTTGCCTTCCGCGTCCACGACCTTGTAGTCGATGGTCAGGTAGGGGATCCAGTCGCCGGCGCCGTAGCCGAGGTTGTTCTCGTTTGCGGAGATGTCGGCTTCGATGTGGATGTTTGCTTCCTCGACGGTGAGGCCAGCCTCAGAGGCGGGCTCCATCACCACGGGCTGGAAATACACGGCGGCGATGTGGATGATGTTGTCGGGACCCACGTCCTGCTCTTCGCCGATCGGGAATTCTTCAAAACCGGCATCCTCAGCGGAGGCAACAGCGGCAACGGCCATCAGCATCATGGCGGCAAGAATCAGAGAAAGAAACTTCTTCATCCGGGAATCCTCCTTTTCATCAATGGAAAGTACTGAAACCATTTGTATGCTCACGGGCGCCATAGCGGGGTCATGGCAGTCCGACGGGCGGCATGGGGAATCGGGGTTCACTGCGCCTGTTCGGAGAGACGCTGTTCGAACTCCTTTCGCAGTGCGGCCAGCTTGCCGCGGTAGTGGGCAACGAGGAAGGTGACAATCAGGATAATCGTCAGGATCAGCTGGGGCACCAGGGTCTCCAGATAGGGGTAGATGCCCAGGACCTGCACCACGTCGTTCTCGGGGACGCCGGCCACACGGTTCACCAGCTCGAAGGCGCCGCCCTCGGCCAGTTCCTTGATGCCGGAGCCCAGGAAGGCCACGCACATCACGGCCATGAGGATGGAGGTGGCGGTGAAGAACACCTTGATCGGCAGCTTGATCGAGAGCTTTGTGATGGCCAGATAGACGAAGACCAGCAGCACGCACCCCGCCAGGAAACCCCAGATCACCATGTTGACATGGGATGCGTCATCGCCAAAGAGCATGGGCTGGTAGAAGAGCACGACTTCCGCGCCTTCCCGGAACACCGCGAGGAAAGCGGTGAAGGCCAGTGTAAAGGCAGAGCGCTTCTCCACACCGGCCTGGACTTTCCGGTCGATGTAACCCGACCAGGCTGCTGCCTCGGACTTGGAGATCATCCAGTTGGAGACGTAGAACAGTACGCACACGGCGATCAATGCGGTGATGCCCTCGATCAGCTCCTGCGCGATGCCGCCTTCCACTGCAACCTGCTTGATAAAGTACAGCGCGATCGCGGCGGCAAAGCTGGCGACAATACCGGCCAGCGCGCCGATATAGACGTGCTTCAGGCTTTGACGGTTTCCGCTCTTGACCAGATAGGCGATGATGGCGGCAATCACCAGGATCGCTTCCAGACCTTCCCGGACGATGATGCCGAAGGCAAACCCGAAATTGTCCCACCGGATCTGATCCGGCGTCGCT
>CAMKAE010000280.1 GCA_946410395.1 uncultured Clostridia bacterium | reverse complement strand
CTTACTCTCCTTGTTCTCTCTGCTCCCGGATCCGGTCGAGCATGGTTTTGCGCGCTTCACGCTTTACTTTCGCCTTGCCGCATGTTTTTTCGCCTTCCGGGCAGGCTCCCCTCAGGCAGCCCGGGCCTGCGTCCGCAAAGAGCAGCGGCGCAATCTCCATGCACAGCCTGTGCATCTCGGTGGCCAGGGCGCGGATCTCCCACTGGGCGCGTTCGCACATCCTCAGGCTGAAGAAGTGCCGGAGCTCGCGGACGTTCATGGTCATGATCAGCCGCGTTTCACAGGCGCCGGGCAGCACGAAGCGCGCGTCCTCGTTGCCGCCTTCGCCGGCCGCGAGCTTTTCCTGCCAGCCCAGATACCATTGATGCATCTGCTGCATCTGCTGTTCATATTCCCGGACCGCATCCGCGCCGAGGGCTTCGATCTGCGGCGGAAGGATATAGTTGAACCCCTTTGCGTAGGAGACGTAGCGCTGGGACTGCACGGAGAAGCTGGCAAGCCTGTGACGGGTCAGCTGCGCGAGCAGCACACGGCTGACGCCTTCCACCGCAAAGGTGAAGGACGCGTGCTCGAGTACGGACTCATGGCCCATGGCCATGATCCGGTTGACAAAGCCGGTCTGGTCCTGATCCGAAACCCGCTCCCTCAGGTCATCCACCGATGCCCTGGAATAGCACAGCCGGGCAGAGAGGGCTACCAGTTCCTCGGGCGACAGGGTGTGTCTAATCAGCGTCACATGCTGATGAACGCTCGGCATTGCTCATTCCTCCTCTGTCATGCGGAACAGTTCCGTCAGGCGGGCCTCCTGTCCGGAGAGGTACAGGTAGCCGATCAGGGTTTCCAGCGCCGTGGCGTCGGCATAGTCCGCGGGGCGCTGGTTTTTCGGCACGCCGTGGTGCGGATGCGCGTTGCGGCCGCGCTGGGCTGCCTCCCGCTCAGGGTCCGTCAGCTGACCGGCGATCCGTTCAAAAGCCCTGGCCTGGGCACCGGCGTTCACGCGTGCGATGGCATCGCGGTGCATATGCCGGACGTTCAGCCCTCTGTGAAGCAGCTCATTGCGGACCAGCAGTTCCCAGACCACGTCCCCGATATAAGCCAGCTGCAGAGGTCCGAGCAGCCGGGCCTGCTCCTCCGTCATGGGCGGATACATGCGCAGCACCTTTCAGCCTCCTTGTTCCTGCTTCTCATTTGGATTATACCACGAACCGCATGGTTTTCAAGCGAGAACGCCGCTTATTTGTAGGTTGTTTTGCCCAACTGTTCAAATTCGAGGCGCGAAGGGTCCGTCAGGCGGTACAGGGTATAGCCGGTGCCGGAAAATGTCCGGACTTTCTCCACGCTGTCCGGGTTGAAGGCCACATAGCCGTCATCCCCGGAAACGCTGCAGCACAGGACATACCGGAAGGTGGTGCCTTCGGGATAATACCGCACGGAGGTGAAGGTTGTGAGCATCACGGGCAGCTGCGTTTCGTTCAGATCCAGCACGCCGTCCGTCTGTTCGAGCAGCTTTTCGTTGTCACTGCCCTTGAGCGCAATCAGGTCGTTCAGGTTGACCATGTGGAAATCCCGGGAAAGGAAGGTCTCCAGCCTGCGCTTGCGTCCTTCCAGTTTCTCGGCGCTGATGACCAGCAGGTTTTCATCCTCTCCGACCTGCTCCAGGATGGCCTTGTCCAGTTCGGCAAAGCCCGTGATCTGGCTTTCATTGGGCATCGTGTTCTTGGAATTGCGGTCCAGCGTGTCATAGTTGTTGTAAACCTGTATGCCCAGCGCGACAACGCAGAAAACACTGAAAGCAGCGATCCGGGAGCGCCGGCTCAGGAATACCACCAGCAGCATCCAGAGCGTAAAGAGGAGGATGACCACGAGAATACCGTCGTTGACCGGCAGATTCGTCAGGCTCGAAGTCTTTGTCACATCGGCCAGGTTGCGGATGTGCCAGCTGTCCACCGAGTCAAAGGTGGAGGCATAGCGGATCTTGTTCAGGACGAGCAGCGAAGCCGCGCCGACCACGGACACCATCGCGATGCTGCGGCGGCGTGTCCCGTGCGGCGTCAGGCGGATCTCCTCCAGGCCCATGGCCAGGAAGACCGGCAGGTACGGGATGACATACCGCGTGTGAAGCCGGATGCCCGCCTCTTTTCCCAGATCCTCCTTGACATTGATGGCATAGGCGGTTCCAAGCTGGATCACGATGAAGCTCAGGAAGAGAAAGAACACGAAATCGCGGAATGCCTCCGGCTCGTCGGAGAGCTTCCGCTCCCGGTTGTAGCGGAGCTGCCAGAACAGGACCGGCAGGCCGAAGCCTGTGATGACGGTGTACAGGCCGTTTTGCGTCAGGCATTTGAAAAAGAACAGCACTTTCTCCCAGGTGCCGATGTTCTCAATCCCGACCTGCGCGCTGTAAGAATAAGCGCCCCTGAACAGCACCGTCTGCAGCGCAAACGGAACAAGCAGTCCCAGCGCATGGCCCAGCGCGAGAAAAAGCCGCCTGGCCGCATACCGCGGCTGATCGGATTGCCGTGCGGCAGAAATCAGCGACCAGACAATGAAGCAAGCCGCGATCGCCAGTGCGGATTCCTTCGCCAGATAAGTCAGATA
>CAMKAE010000279.1 GCA_946410395.1 uncultured Clostridia bacterium | reverse complement strand
TTGGCCTGCACGTCCTGCCGCACGGTGGACGCGAAGTGCTCCTCCTGGTAGTCCAGGGCGCGGGTATACTTGTCCGCCAGCTGCAGGACGCGCCGGCCCATGGGGGCGAAGCGGGCCGCGGCGTCCCCGCTGCCGGCCAGCTCCTGCGCGGCGGTGGTGAGGTTGTCCGCCGCGCTCCGGCAGGCGTCGTCAAAGCCGGACCGGTCCAGCTCCGCCGCGTCGTAGATCTGCAGGAAAAAGGCGGCCTCGCGGTTCTCCGGGTCCAGCCGGAGCGCCTCCTGATAATGAGGCCTGGCGCCGAAGGCGTTCTCCTCCGCCTCCGCGGCCCGGGCGTCGGCCAGTGCCCGGTTCAACTGATTCTGATCATATTCGGAAAGCGCCATGGGCGATCCTCCTTGTCTGCGTTTCATGCCTTCCTATTGTAGCCCGTTTCCGGCGGTTTTGTCAACCGGAAGCAAGAGAAAACCCGCCGTGTTCCCGGCGGGCTTTGCGGGGAAGCGCCGCATGCGCGGCGGCTTCTGTTTTATACCAGTCTCAGCCCCGACTCGGTCTGCTCCTGCGTGTAGCGGTCCAGCAGCCTGTGGATGCGCTCGTAGGGGTTGAGCAGGCGGCTCAGGGAGCGGTTGTGGTTCAGGGTTGCGATGATGTAGGAGATATACTTGCTCATGTCGGCCTCGATGAACCAGGGGGCTTCCCGCAGCTCGGGCCGTCGGTAGGTCAGGTTGGTGGAGATCACCCGGTCGATGATGCCCTCCGCGAAGGCCTTGTTGTACTCCTCGATGCCGTTGGTGAACAGGGAGAAGGTCGCGGCCGCGAAGATCCGGTTGGCCTTGCGCTTCTTCAGCTCCCGCGCCAGGTCGATGATGGACTCGCCGGAGGAGATGATGTCGTCGGCCACGAACACGTCCTTGCCCTCCACCCTGTCGCCGATGTATTCATGGGCGACGATGGGGTTGCGGCCGTTGACGATGCGGGTGTAGTCCCGGCGCTTGTAGAACATTCCCATGTCCAGGCCCAGCACCGAGGCGTAGAAGATGTTGCGGTCGATGGCGCCCTCGTCCGGGGAGACGATCATCATGTGCTCCTTGTCGATGGAAAGGGCCTTCTCCTTGCGCAGCAGGGCCTTGAAGATCTGGTAGGAGGGCATGACGGACTCGAAGCTCCCGGCGGGGATGGCGTTCTGCACCCGGGGATCGTGGGCGTCGAAGGTGATGATGTTGTTCACCCCCATCTCCACCAGCTCCTGGAGCATCATCGCGCAGTCCAGGGATTCCCGGCTGGAGCGGCGGTGCTGCCGGCCCTCGTAGAGCATGGGCATGATGACGGTGATGCGCCGGGCCTTGCCGCCCATCGCGGCGATGGTGCGCCGCAGGTCCATGTAGTGCTCGTCCGGGCCCATGGGCACCTCGCGGCCGTACATGGAGTAGGTGCAGTTGTATGCGCCGATGTCGCAGAGGATGTAGATGTCGTAGCCGCGGACCGAATCCTTGATCATGCCCTTGCCCTCGCCGTTTCCGAAGCGCGGGCAGGTGGTGCGGACCAGGAAGTCCTGCCGCTGCTGGCCGGGAGTGGTCACCATGTCGCCTTCGACAGTGGTCTCTTCGGTGTGGTCACGCCAACGGGTCAGGTAGCGGTTCACTTTCTCGCCGAGCTCTTCGGTGCCGCGCATGGCGATGATGCCAAGCGGTCCCTCGGGGTAGGTCAGGAAGGAGTCGTTGTTCCACGTGTTTACAAAATCTGTCATCGGCTCGCCTCATTCCGCGTGGATTGGGTCTCCGCGAACATTATAAACGATTTGTGCCGGAAAGAAAAGCGATTTTGCTGAACATTTTTCAGAAAAATGTGTCAGATTGGCACGAATCGGACGTTCCGGTGCGTTTATTATCCGGAACGTGCAGGTTCTCCCCGCAGCCTTGACTTTCGCACTGCGGATGATACAATGAAGGCAGGAAAAAACCTTCCGAGGAGGGATCAGATCATGAAGCGATGGATCGCGCTGCTGCTGTCGGCGGCCCTGGCCTTTTCCGCTGCCGCGGCGGCGGCCGAGTACTGGGACGACGAGACAGATTGGGACGGCGAGGAGGCCTGGGACGACGAGGAGGACGAGTCCGCCGACGAGAGCGGCCTGGATCTGCCCGCTGTCAGCTGGCTGAAGAAGCCGGTCGCCGAGATCGACTACAGGGATCTGGGATCATTGAGCGGAAACCTGGTCCCCGTGTACGGCGCGCCCTACGAGGACGCCTGGCGCGGCGCGGGCGGCAAGGCCGCGGTCAGCACCGCAGAATCCTTCCGCCTGCTGGGCTGGAACCGTCAGGAAGACTGGCTGCTGATCGAGTACGACCTCAAGCCCGGCCAGAAGCGGATCGGCTGGATCCACGCGCGCAGCGAGACACAGCGGAAAAGCTACGTCTGGTTTCCCCTGATGTCCCGGAACCTGCTGAAGGTCACCGCCGGCACCGAGCTGACGGACGACCCCAACGGCAGCCGGCGCGCCATCGCCGCCCTGTCCCCCGGGGATACGGTCATCGGCATCTGCAAAAGCGGCGACTGGGCATGCGTGGAAACGCTGCTGGACGGCAAGCCCGTCTGGGCCTTCTGCCGGCCGGACGCGCTGGAACGGGTGCCCCTCTGGCACCAGGAGGGCAGC
>CAMKAE010000278.1 GCA_946410395.1 uncultured Clostridia bacterium | reverse complement strand
ACAGCGGGTCATCGTTGAAGCCGCCGCCGATGTCGTTGTTGCCCTTCTTGGTCAGTGGCTGGAACTGGTGATAGCAGCCGCCGTCCCGGAACTGGGTGGCCGCGATGTCCAGGATGCGCTCGCGGGCGCGCTCGGGGATCTGGTGCACGAAGCCCAGCAGGTCCTGGGAGGAGTCGCGGAAGCCCATGCCGCGGCCGATGCCGCTCTCAAACATCGAGGTGGACCGGCTCATGTTGAAGGTCACCATGCACTGGTAGGGATTCCAGATGTTGACCATGCGGGAGAGCTTCTCGTCGTCGGTGGTCAGGGTGTAGGCGCTCAGGAGGTTGTCCCAGTGCTTGCGCAGGGCGACAAAGGCCGCGTCGATCTGCTCGTCGGTGGTCAGCAGGTCCAGCAGCTCCTTCGCGGGCTTCTTGTTGATGACGCCGGGGGCGGCAAACTTTTCCGCAACCGGGAGCTCCACATAGCCCAGGACAAAGTTGAACTTCGCGGTCTCGCCGGGGGCCAGGGTGACCTTCAGCTGGTGGGCGGCCATGGGCTGCCAGCCGGAAGCCACGGAGTTGCCCATCTTGCCGGTCACGACGCTCTGGGGCGCGTCAAAGCCGTTGTAGAGGCCCAGGAAGGTCTCCATGTCCGTGTCGAAGCCGTCCACGGGCTTGTTCACGGCGTAGAAGCTGTAGTGATTGCGGCGCTCGCGGTATTCGGTCTTGTGGTAGACCACGCTGCCTTCGACCTCAACCTCGCCGGTGGAGAAGTTGCGCTGGAAGTTCAGCATGTCGTCCTGCGCATTCCACAGGCAGAATTCCACAAAGCTGGTGAGGATCAGGTCCTTGGGGGCCTGGGTGTTGTTGGTCAGGCTGATCTGGTGCACCTCGGCGTTCAGCCCCAGCGGCACGAAGGAGAGCTGGCTGGCCTTGACGCCGTTCTTCTCGCCGGTGATGACGGTGTAGCCCATGCCGTGACGGCAGGAGTAGCTGTCCAGCTCGGTCTTGGTGGGCTTCCAGCCGGGATTCCAGACCGTGTCCCCGTCCTTGATATAGAAATACCGGCCACCGTTGTCCACGGGCAGGTTGTTGTAG
Organism: uncultured Clostridia bacterium; assembly: GCA_946410395.1. Classification (GTDB taxonomy): domain Bacteria; phylum Bacillota; class Clostridia; order Christensenellales; family Aristaeellaceae; genus RUG11272. The sequence continues at coordinate 1,571 of CAMKAE010000278.1, read as the reverse complement.
CGATAGCGCGTGATGCGGCGCAGGCGCGCGTCACGGTAGAAACAGTAGCCACCGGCGGTGTTGGAGATGATGCCGAAGAAATTCTCGCTGCCCAGGTAGTTGATCCAAGGATAGGGCGTGCGGGGCGTGTCGATGACGTACTCACGGGCTTTGTCGTCAAAATGGCCGAATTTCATGCAGAACATGCCTCCTATGTTTTTGTGCTATGCAGAAGTATACCACAAGTTGAGGAAAAGGGAAGAGCGGAAAGAGTTTTTTTGCGCTTTACAGGTTCCAGATCTCCCTGGCATACTGGCGGATCGTGCGGTCGGAGGAGAACTTTCCGGCCGAAGCGACATTGACCAGGCACTGCCGTGCGAAGGCCTGCGGATCGGCCGCGAAGGCGCGGTTGGCCGCCAGCTTGGCCTCCAGATAAGCGTTGAAATCCTTGAGCACAAAGTAGTGATCCGGCTTGTGCCAGGAGGCGCCGGCGAGGATGGCGCTCCACAGTTCCTTCAAGCCGCCGTCGGGGTCCGGGAAGGTGCCGTCCACCAGGGTGTCGAGCACCCGGGCGATGCGCTTGTCCTTTTTGTAGATGGCCCGGGGATCGTAGCTGTCGCGGATCGCGTTCAGCTCCTCCACGGTGGCGCCGAAGATGTAGTTGTTCTCCCGGCCGGCCTCCTCGACGATCTCCACGTTGGCGCCGTCGAAGGTGCCCAGGGTCACCGCGCCGTTGAGCATGAACTTCATGTTGCCCGTGCCGCTGGCCTCGGTGCCCGCGGGGGAGATCTGCTCGCTGACGTCCGCCGCGGGGATGATCTTCTCCGCCCAGGAGCAGTTGTAGTTCTGCACGAAAACGACTTTCAGCCGGTCGGAGGTCTCCGGATCGCGGTTCACCTTGTCGGCGATCAGATTGATGAAGCGGATGACCGCCTTGGCGCGGTTATAGCCCGCGGCGGCCTTGGCGCCGAAGATGAAGGCGGTCGGGGTGAAATCCTTGAGCTTGCCGTCCTTCAGGTCGTAGTAGATGGCCAGGATCGAAAGGGCGTTCATGAACTGACGCTTGTATTCGTGCAGGCGTTTGATCTGCACGTCGAAGACCATGTCGGGGGAGAGCGTGATGCCCTCCCGCCTGGCGATCTCGGCGCACAGCTGACGCTTTTTCTCGAGCTTGACCTGCCGGAAGGCCCGGCAGAGATCTTCGTCGATGAAGGGCTTCAGCTTCGCCAGTTCGTCCAGCTCAGTGATGAAGGCGCCGCCGATCTTTCCGGCGATCAGCGCGGTCAGCTCCGGATTGCAAAGCCCCAGCCAGCGCCGCTGCGTGATGCCGTTGGTCTTGTTCTGAAAGCGCTCGGGCCATACGGCGTACCAGTCCACGAAGACGTCGTCCTTCAGGATCTGCGTGTGCAGCGCTGCGACGCCGTTGGTGGCATGGGTGGCATAGACGGCCAGCTGGGCCATGTGCACCCGGCTGCCCTCGATGACGCAGCGGGTGGGAAGCACCGGCAGCTTACGCGATGCCATATCCTTGCGGAAGGCGGCGTCGATGCGCTGCATGACGGTCACGATCTCCGGGCAGACGGAGCGAAGCA
>CAMKAE010000277.1 GCA_946410395.1 uncultured Clostridia bacterium | reverse complement strand
GAAGAGCCTGCCGCGGAAGTGCTGACGGCCAGCGAAGAGGGCTTCTATGCGCCTGTGACGGTGTACGTGACGCTGGACGGGAACACGATCACGAGCCTGAAGATCGACGCCAGCAAGCAGTCGCCGGACGGAGACGACCGGAAGGGACAGAAGGCCGGTGACGAGGCGTTCACGAGCCAGTTCATCGGGAAGACGCTGCCCGTGGCCTACGGCGACGGAATCGAAGCGATCAGTGGCGCGACGATCACCAGCGACGCGGTGATCAAGGCGCTGAACAGCCTGACGCCTGTTCCGGTAAACTGAACCCGAGCGATCCGCCGGTGTGATCTGCGCCGGCGGGTTTTCTGAGCCTGACATTCACGAGGAGGACATGGACATGATTCTGAGATTGGCTCGCGTAGACGATCTCCCGGCGCTGTACAAGCTCTATCGCACGGTGTGCGAGCATCTCAAATCCGAGGGAATGGAACAGTGGAGCTGGGGAAAGTATCCCAACAAGGAAATCATCGAGGAGGACGTGCGGGCCGGCCGGCTTTACTGCCTCTACGGAGAACAGGGCATGATCATTTCCGTGGCTGTGGGCACGGAGACAACGCCCGCCTACGAGAACGTCAACTGGCTCTTCGGCGTGCGCCCGGGCGTATTCCACCGTCTGGCCGTGCACCCGGACCTCCAGGACCGCGGCCTTGGGCGCAAAGCCTTTGCCGACGTGGAGTCCATCCTCGTCTACCTGGGCTGCGACAGCCTCCGCTGCGACGCCGGAGAGGACAACAGCCGGGCGGCGCGCTTCTATGCGTCCATGGGCCTTCGAAAAGTCGGCACGGTGAAGCGGGCTGACAGAAAGGTCCCGTACTGCTGCTATGAGAAGCGCCTGACGGAGAACTGCCCGCTGTTGCCCATCCGGATGCACCCGTCCTTCCGCGGCGGAAAGCTGACCCCCTGGGGCGGGGACAAGCTCCGCAGCGTATACGGAAAGGACATCGCCGAAGTCCCGACGGGCGAGAGCCTGGAGGTCAGCTGCATCCCCGGCCTGGAGTCCACGGATGACGCCGGGAACAAGCTCCCGGACCTTATCGCACGCTTCGGCAGCAAATTCGCGGGCCGCTATGAGTTCGAGCCCTTCCCGCTGCTGCTGAAGATCATCGACGCCCGGGAAGCCCTGTCCGTGCAGGTCCATCCCGATGACACCTATGCCGGGGAACATGAGGGCGGTAAGCTGGGCAAGACAGAGGCATGGCTGATCCTGGACGCGCCGGAGGGCAGCGAGCTGACCTACGGCATCAAGCCGGGCACGGATCTGCGGACCCTGCAGGAGGCCTGCGAGAACGGCCCGGCGGTGGAGCCGCTGCTCCGGCGGGTGCCCGTGAAGCCCGGGGACGTGTGCTACATTCCGGCCGGCTGCGTACACGCCATCGGCGCGGGCATCATGCTCTATGAAATCCAGCAGTCGTCGGACATCACCTACCGCTTCTACGACTGGAACCGGAAGGACGCCAACGGCAAGGGCCGGGAGTTGCACCTGGCGCAGGCGCTGGCCGTGACGGACCTGAGCCTTGCGCCGGACCCGATCCCCGCGCCCTCCATCCCGGTAGCCCGTGTGCTGGACAAGCCGTATTTCACCCTGGACCTGCTGAACCCGACGGAGGCTTCGCCGGTGCATGTGCCGCACATCCGCGACTTCGGTCTGCTGACGGCGCTGAGCGGTGCACTCTGCCTGGAGTGGGAGGGAAAGTCCCGCAGCCTTTCCGTGGGCGAGTCACTCTATATCCCCAACGCCGCGCCGAGCCTGACGCTGCGGGGCGCCGGACGCGCCGCGCTCAGCATGCCCCGCGCGCGCTGAGCGGAAAACACATGGATGTACTCAGATTGTTCTGGAAATTGCTTGCCAAACCGTGAAAACCATTGTATAATATGATGGTCTTGAATGAACCAGTCTGGCGCGGATAGGCCGCGCGGGCTTTGTTCAGGCTCCGGTGGCCTCCGGAGCACAACCGATTATGAAGGAGGAGATTCCCATGGCCAAGAAGTACGTTTACCTTTTCACCGAAGGTAACGCCAAGATGCGCGAGCTGCTGGGCGGCAAAGGCGCCAACCTGGCGGAGATGACCAACATCGGTCTGCCGGTTCCCCAGGGCTTCACCATCACCACGGAAGCCTGCACACAGTACTATGAGGACGGCCGCAAAATCAATGACGAGATCATGGCCGAAATCATGGAAAACGTTGAAAAGATGGAAACCATCAACGGCAAGAAGTTCGGCGACGACAAGAACCCGCTGCTGGTCTCCGTTCGCTCCGGCGCCCGCGCTTCCATGCCCGGCATGATGGACACCATCCTGAACCTTGGCCTGAACGACGACGTGGTTGCCGCCATGATCAAGGGCAACCCCGATCCCAAGTTTGAGCGGTTCGTGTACGACTGCTATCGCCGCTTCATCCAGATGTTCTCCGACGTGGTCATGGAAGTGGGCAAGAAGTACTTCGAGCAGCTCATCGACGCCATGAAGGAAAAGAAGGGTGTCACCTACGACACCGAGCTGACCGCCGCCGACCTGTGCGAGCTGGCCAAGCAGTTCAAGGCCGAGTACAAGAAGCAGCTGGGCGAGGACTTCCCCTCCGATCCCAAGGTGCAGCTTTACGAAGCCATCCGCGCCGTGTTCCGCTCCTGGGACAACCCGCGCGCCAACGTGT
>CAMKAE010000276.1 GCA_946410395.1 uncultured Clostridia bacterium | reverse complement strand
CTGCCCTTCATGGATCTGCCCACCTGGGCCGAGCTGATGGTCCTGCTCGTGACAGGCAACGGCAGGAGGCCCGGCTACACGCTGACGAACTACATTCACGGGCTCTACTGAGCCGGGAAACGCAGCTTCGCGCACAGAAAGCGCCCCCGAAGCGGGCAGGCCGGTTTCCCGGCGCTCCGCTTCGGGGGCGCTTTGGATCATACGTTATGATGCCCGGTTGAACTTTTCCTTCGGGCGCTTGCAGCGGGGGCTCAGTCTCTGCGGTTCTCCGGCTTGACCCAGACATGCCATTTGGGGGCCTTCGGCATGGGCTCATGCCTGATAAGCGCACGCCTCGCCGCCGGAGGCGTCTTTGTCCGTTAAAACTCGATGACCTCGGGCGCTTCCGTGAAGGAGCTGAAGGTCGCCTTGCCGCACTTGAAATACAGCATCTGCATATTGTCGTCGTCCGGGCTGTACATGGCCTTCAGGCTGGGCATCTTCTCCAGCATCGCGACCTTCACGTCGCGGCTGTCGTCGTTCTCCAGGATGCCCGCCACGCGCAGCCACTTGCCGCCGTGGAAGGCGCAGAGCTCCACCTTGGGGTTGGCGCCGATCTGCTTGGAGACGTCCTTGCGCTTGCCGGTCTCGATGTAGAGCCTGCCGCCATACAGCAGCGCGGTGCCGAAGGGGCGCACCCTCGGCTGATCGCCCTCAACCGTCGCCAGATAATAAGTCTGCGCCTCGTCCAGGAATTGGCAAACCTTCTCAATGCCGCTCATCGTGTTTTCCTCCTCGATCGATCGCGGCTGCCGCTGCAGCCGTTTCTGCATGCCGTCCACTTTCGGCGGCTGTAAGGACAGTATAACTCAAAGAAAGACCCGGCGCAAGAGAGAAAGACGTCCGGTTTACCCGGAGCGGCAGTTTTTTCTCCCCGCAGGCCGAAAAACAGGGGAAACGAAAAAGGAAATCCGTCTCCCGGGGGGAATTAAAGAAAACAACGATATTCCGTCTGGAACCGCAAGGAGGAAACCGGTATGGAGAGAATCTTCTGTGCCAGCAAAACGGCGCCCATCGTCGAAACGCCCAAGGGCAGGATCCGGGGCTTTCACTTTGACGGCGTGGACCATTTCTACGGCATCCGGTACGCGAAGGCGAAGCGCTTTCATATGCCGGAGCCCGTCCCGGCCTGGGAGGGCGTGAAGGACGCCGACAGCTACGGCATGATCTGCCCGGTGCTGGAGAATCCGCAGCCCAAGTGGGAGGTGCTCACGCCCCACCGCTTCTGGCCGGCCTCGGAGCACTGCCAGTACCTCAACATCTGGACGGCCTCCTGCGACCCCGCGGCGAAGCGGCCGGTGATGTTCTGGATCCACGGCGGCGGGTACGCGGCGGGCTCCTCCATCGAGCAGGTCGCCTATGACGGGTTCAACCTGGCCAAGCTGGACGACGTGGTGGTGGTGACGGTGAACCACCGGCTCAACGCCTTCGGCTACCTGGACCTGTCCGCCTTCGGGCCGCAGTATGCCAACAGCGTCAACGCGGGTCAGGCGGACCTGGTGGAGGCGCTGCGCTGGGTGCGGGACAACATCGCCTGCTTCGGCGGCGACCCGGACAACGTCACAATCTTCGGCCAGTCCGGCGGCGGCGGCAAGGTGACGGTGCTGGGCCAGACCCCGGCAGCGGAGGGGCTGTTCCACAAGATGATCGTCATGTCCGGCGTCATCACCGACGACCTGATCTCCCCCGGCGTCCCCGGAGAGGAGCTGGTGAAGGCGATCCTCGGCGAGCTGCGCATTCCCGCCGCGCAGGTCGAAAAGCTGGAGAAGGTGCCCGCCCAGGCCTTCATCCAGGCGGTGAACGCGGCGGTCCGGGACTTCGCCGCGCAGGGCCGCATCGTGAACTGGGTGCCCAGGCCCAACGACTTCTACACCTGCGATCCCCTGCAGGGGGACTTCTCGGAGGCGTCCCTGCAGGTTCCCACCATCGTGGGCTCGGTGATCGCGGAGTTCGCCTTCGCCACAAAGGATTACGGCGAGCGGGACGCGCTGACCCCGGCGCAGCGCGAGCAGGCCGTGCTCGACCTCTACGGCGAGGCGGGCGGACGGCAGATCCTGAAAGCCTGGCGCGAGGCCTTCCCCGGGAAAAACGAAGTCTACGCCACGGAATACGACACCGTCTTCCTGCCGCCCACGCTGGCCTATGCGAAAAAGAAGGCCGCCCACGGCAAGGCGCCCGTGTACAACTATCTGTTCAGCAAGGTCTATGACTATGACGGCGGCAAGGCGGCATGGCACTGCGCGGACATCCCCTATTTCTTCCACAACGCGGCGCTGATCCCGATCAGCCACCAGCCCAACGGGGAGAAGCTGAACCGGCTCATGTCCGGCGCCTTTGTGAACTTCGCCCGCACCGGCGACCCCAACGGCGGCGACCTGCCCCTGTGGCCGCCCTGCACCGGGGAGAAGGTCGTCACCATGGTGATGGACGATGCCTTCCGGGTGGTGGAGGAGCTTCACGAGCCCCTGCTGCCGCTGATTCTGCAGCACAAACCGCAGCCGCAGCCCGCCCCGCCCGCGCCCGCCGCGGAGGACGAGGAGGAGGGCAGCGCCTGGTTCTTCTGAAGACGCCGTTTCATTCCATCAAAAGGTATCCACTCAGTCACGCAGCCTGCTTTGGCTGAAACCCCTCTGTCGCTGCGGCGACATCTCCCCT
>CAMKAE010000275.1 GCA_946410395.1 uncultured Clostridia bacterium | reverse complement strand
TGGCTGAAGCCCCTCTGTCGCTGCGGCGACATCTCCCCGGCAAGCCGGGGAGACCGGGGACTGAGCCGATTCACTCGTCTGTTTCCTGTAGGGGCGCCGCTTGCTGCGCCCCTTTCGCTTGCTGCGCCCCTTTTTGCTGCACTCCTTTGTGAGGTTTCACTTAGCAGGCTTATCTGAGAATAGTATTATCGTATTATTAGATTCTTTCCCGCAGCAAAAAACGGCACCGTGTGATGCCGTTTTTGCCTTGGCCGTGCTCAGCCCTTCAGGCCCTTGCTCCCCTTCGCGCCCTTGGTGCCGCCCAGCTTCGCGCCCCGGAGGATGTCCGAGGCGTAGACGAAGGTGCGGCTGTTTTTTTCCTCGTGGGCTTTCCGGGCGTAGGCCACCATGCGGTCGATCAGGGTGCTGTACTTCATCCCCGCTGCCTGCCAGAGATAGAAGGCCAGGGAGCCGGGGATCGTGTTGATCTCCGTGATGTACAGCTCGTCCGAATTCCGGTCCCACATGTAGTCGATGCGCACCACGCCCTTGCAGTCCAAGGCGCGGAAGATGTCGCAGGAGAGGGCCTGGATCCGATCCCGGAGGTCGTCGGGGATCGGCGCGGGCAGCACCCGCTTCAGGCTGGCCATGCCGCCGGCCTTGGTGCCGCCGCCGGCCAGGTATTTCTCGGCGAAGGTCAGGGTCTGCTCGGCGGAGACGGGCATCTCGATCGGGGAGGCCTCCGCCTCGTCGTCGAAGCCCAGCACGGAGCAGTTGAGCTCGATGGGGCGGTCCAGGCCCTTTTCCACCAGCACCCGGCGGTCGTACTCAAAGGCCAGGGCGAAGGCGTCCAGCAGCTCCGGCAGGCTGTCCGCGCGGCTGACGCCGATGGAGGAGCCCAGGTTGGCGGGCTTGACATACACCGGATAGCCCAGGGTTTTCTCGACCTCGGCGATGCAGGCCATCTGGTCCTTCTCAAAGGCGGATGCGGTGAAGGAGCAGCCCGGCAGCACCGGGAAGCCGCAGCCGCGGAAGAAGGTCTTCATCATGATCTTGTCCATGCCGATGGCGCTGCCGGCCACGCCCGCGGAGGTGTAGGGCAAATTGGCCAGCTCCAGCAGGCCCTGCAGCGTGCCGTCCTCGCCGTTGAGGCCGTGCATCACGATGACGCAGACCTCCAGCCGGGCCACGATCACCTGCTCCGGCTTGCCGAAGAGTCCCTTGCCGGGTTTGATGGCCGTCAGCGCGCCGCTGCCGGCGGTGAGGTCGAAGTGCACCTCCTGCACTTTTTCGGGCTTGAAGTCCACATAGAAGCCGATCTCCCGCAGGGCAGCGCCGGTGTACCAGCGGCCGTCCGGGGCGATGTAGACCGGGATCACGTCGTATTTCTCCGGGTCCGCGTGGTTCATCAGCTGCACCGCGGAGATGATGGCCACCTCGCGTTCGCAGCTGCGGGAACCGAAGATCACACCCAGTTGAATCTTGCGCATGCTTGCCTCCTGTCAGGCGGGATCAGACTGTCTCGCTGTAATTGTCCGGCAGATCGTTCTCGAACATCACCGTGTCCCCGGAGCGGGCGATGCCGCGCATCACCTGGGCCGCCTCCTGAAGGCTTGCCACGGTGTGGATGTTCTCCGCCGGGAAGCCTTTGCTCAGCAGGCCTTCCCGGATCGGGGCCGTGTGCCGGGGTCCCACGAGGATCGCGATGTCCGCGCTCTGCGCCATCTGCTCGCCGAAGGCGCGGTTGAAAGCCGCCTCCTCCGGCCCCAGCTCCACCATGCCGGGCGTGACGATGATCCGCCGCGCCGGGAAGGCTTTGAGCACGTCCAGCGCCGCCGCCGCACCCTTCGGATTGCTGTTGAAGGCGTCGTCGATCAGGGTGATGCCGCCGGCCTGCTCGATCAGCTGCAGCCGGTGCTCCACGGGCTTCACCAGGGCGATGCCCTGCTGCACCTGCCGCAGCGTCATGCCCAGCTCCAGGCAGACGGAGGCGGCCAGCAGCAGGTTCTGGATGCTGTGCGCGCCCAGCAGCTTTGTCTCGCACGGGATGCGTCCGTCCCGGGTACACAGCGTGAAGAGGCTGCCCCGGGGCGAGACCCGGATGTCCTCCGCCCACACGTCTGCCTCCGGTTCCGGCTGCGCGCACACCAGGCGCTTGCGGCCCTCGGTGCGGTCATAGAGTTCCCGGCAGATGGCGCCGTCGTCCGGGAAGAACCGGCAGCCGTGCTCCGGGATCGCCCGGATCAGGTCGTACTTGGTCTCCCGGATGGCCTCGATGCTGCCGAAGGTGTCCAGGTGCTGCGGGCCCACGCTCACCAGCACCCCGTGATCCGGGTGCACCAGCCGGCACAGCTCCCGGATGTCCCGCCGGTGCCGCGCGCCCATCTCCGCCAGAAAGATCTGGTGCGCCGGGTCCAGCTTTTCGCGGATCACCCGGGTCAGGCCCATGGGCGTGTTGAAGCTCGAGGGAGTGGTCAGCACCTGGAAGCGCACCCGCAGCATGGTGTCCAGGATGAACTTCACGCTGGTCTTGCCGTAGGAGCCCGTGATGCCGATGCGGATCATGTCTGGCCGGGCCTGCAGCTTGCGGCGCGCGTCCCGGAAGTAGAGCTCGTAGATGCCGCGCTCCACGGGCCAGATGACCAGCGCCGCCAGGGCGAGCAGCAGCGGCAGGCCCAGCGGCAGGAGCCAGCGCCAGCCGTTCATGAAGGGGAGGAGTGC
>CAMKAE010000274.1 GCA_946410395.1 uncultured Clostridia bacterium | reverse complement strand
CCGGGATGTCAGCAGGTCGTATTTTGCTTTGGCGTCCTGCAGCGTCCAGTCGAGGTAATTCAGCTGGATCTGACAGAATTCCATGCTGTCCCCGACGTAATCCAGAAAACGGGCGAGGGTGTCCGGCCGGGCATGGGAGGAGAATCCGAGATGGCGGATTCTTCCCAGACGCTTCTGTTCTTTGAAATAGTCGAGAATGCCCCACTTCGGATCCGTGTAGACGCCGATGGAATTCTCATATACATTGTGCAGGAGGTAGAAGTCGAAGGCGTCCACCCCGCACTTTTCCAGCTGGGCCTCAAAGATCTCCGCCGGGTTGTAGCTGGAGGCAATCTGATGGCCGGGGTATTTGTCGGCGATGAACCACTTTTCCTTCGGATGCCGCTTCAGGGCCTTGCCCAGGGCGATCTCGCTGTGACCGCCGTGATAGGGCCAGGCGGTGTCGAAATAGTTCACGCCCGCCGCGACGGCTTCGTCCACCATCTGCTGAAAAACGGGTTCGTCGATGGTTTTCTCCTGCGTCTGGGGCAGGCGCATGCAGCCGAAACCGAGCCGGGACAGGCGCTCGCCGCAGGCTTCGTTGTACAGCATGGTGTCATCCTCCCTTTATTTCTTGCGGATTTCCTCGATAAGCTCCAGGATCCGTTCCGTGGCATCGGCCGGCGGGGCTTTTTTCACCGCCTCCCGCAGCTTGCCCCGGTCGCGCCAGGTCTCATGCAGGGCGGCCACGAGGGTGTCGGCGGTCATGTTCTCCTGCAGCAGCACCTTGCACAGGCCGCGGCGCTCAAAGCTCTGCGCGTTGAGGATCTGGTCTCCGCGGCTGGCTCCCTTGGGATAGGGCACGAGCAGCAGGGGCTTGTCCAGGGCCTGGAACTCCATCAGGGCGTTGGAGCCCGCGCGGGACAGCACCAGGTCCGCGGCGGCCAGGGCGTCGGGCAGCTCCGCGTCGAGAAACTCGAGCTGTGTATAGCCCGGCGTGCCGTTCAGCGCCGGATCCAGATTGCCCTTCCCGCACAGGTGGGCGACGTCAAAGTCAGGAAGGAGCTGCGGCAGCGCGTCCCGCAGCGCCTTGTTGACACTCTGGGCGCCGGAGGAACCGCCCATCATCAGCAGGACGGGCTTTTTGCCGTCAAAGCCGAGCAGGGAGAGCCCCTTCTCCCGGGTGCCGGAGAAGAGCTCGGGCCGCAGCGGGGTGCCGACACACTCGGCCTTTTTGCCGAGGGCTTCGGCGCACTCCGGAAAGGTCGTGACCATCTTTTTTGCACAGGGCTTGCACAGGCGGTTGGCCAGGCCGGGGGTCAGGTCACTCTCATGGCAGAGCACCGGCACGCGGTGCAGCTTTGCGCCGTACACCACCGGCACCGCCACAAAGCCGCCCTTGGAGAAAACCACGTCAGGCTTCAGCTTGCCGATGATATGGCCCGCCTGGAAGGCTCCGGCGATGACCCGGAAGGGGTCGGTGAAGTTCTGCCAGGAGAAATAGCGGCGCAGCTTGCCGCTCTTGACAGCATGATAGGTGATGCCGTCGATGGCGCGGATCTTTTCCGCCTCCATGCCCTGGGCGGTGCCGATGTAGTGGATCTCATACCCGGCGGCCTTCAGCCTCGGGATCAGGGCCAGATGGGGAGTTACATGGCCGAGGGTGCCGCCGCCGGTCAGAACGATGCGCTTTTGTTTTTCCATGGGCAAAGCCTCCGATTTTCAGGTTCATGCAATTATACCATACCCCCGCCACGTCCCGCAAGCCGGTCATGATGATAGAAAGCACATTTCTTCACAATTGTTGATCAATTTGCAAAAAAATACTGTACTTTTTATAAGTTTTGTGCTATCATAGCCCCCGTAGCCCCAACCGCAAACAAGCGTCTTCCTTTGGTGTCACGCATCCATCGTCCGCCAACCAGGAGAGCTCACAATGTCCGGGGATGGGTGACAATCAATCGAGGAGGGTAAACCACCATGTATCAGGACGAAACCTTGACCTGCCGTGACTGCGGCCGCGAATTCGTATTCTCTGCCTCCGAGCAGGCTTACTTTGCCGAGCGCGGCTTCCAGAACAAGCCCACCCGCTGCCTGGAGTGCCGTCGCGCCAAGCGCGCTGCCAACAACGGCGGCACCACCCGTCAGTACTTCAAGGTGATCTGCGACAACTGCGGCAAGGAGACCGAGGTCCCCTTCCAGCCCCGCGGAGACAAGCCCGTGTACTGCCGTGAGTGCTATCAGGCGCTGAACCAGGGCCAGTATTGATCGGCTGAACCCAGAGAGCTGTCCGGAGACGGACGGCTCTTTCCTTTTGCCTTTTTCCGGTGATTGTTCCACGTGGAACAGCGCAAAAGGCGCCGCTCTTGCCACCCCGGCGGCAATGTGCTACAATGCCCGGGACAGGGGGGAAACGGAATGGAATTCACGCTCGAACAGCGGACGGCCATCGGCGCGGACAACCGCACCCTGCTCGTCAGTGCGGCGGCCGGGTCGGGCAAGACCGCGGTGCTGGTGGAGCGCATTTACCGCCTCATCATGGAGGATTGGCGGCTGAAGGACATGCTGATCGTCACCTTCACCAACGCGGCGGCCGCTGAGATGCGCGCCCGGCTGAACAAGCGGCTGCGCGAGGCCGTGCGCCTGGACCCGGAGCGCGTCGGACGCGCGCTGGACGATCTGGAGTGCACGGAGATCTCCACCATTCACGGCTTCTGTCAGC
>CAMKAE010000273.1 GCA_946410395.1 uncultured Clostridia bacterium | reverse complement strand
CCAGGGCTTTCCGATCGCCCTGGACCTTCGGGCACATACCGTTTCTTGATTTGTATTGCTTATCTGAAAGTCATATCAGCCGAACAGGCTGCCGATCTGGAAGACCAGCAGGGCGGCCATCCAGGCGACGGCGCACTGCCAGAGCACCACGCTCACGGACCACTTCCGGCCCAGCTCCCGGCGGATCGCGGCGACCGCGGCCACGCAGGGCGTGTACAGCAGGCAGAAGACCAGCAGCGCCCAGACCTGCAGCAGCGGGAGACTGGCCGTGATGTCGCCGGGGAAGAGCACCTGCAGCACCGCGACCACGCTCTCCTTGGCCATGAAGCCCGACACCAGGGAGGTGATGATGCGCCAGTTCCCCAGCCCCACGGGCACAAACAGCGGCTCCAGCAGCCGCCCCACGGAGGCCAGGATGCTGTCGTCGATCTGCTCCTCCGTCAGGAAGGCAAAGCTGAAGCTGAAGTGCTGCAGGAACCACACGACAATGGTCGCGATGAGGATCACAGTGAAGGCGCGCTGCAGGAAATCCTTGGCCTTCTCCCACATCAGCTGCAGCACGCTGCGGGGGCTGGGCAGGCGGTAGTTGGGCAGCTCCATCACGAAAGGCACCGCCTCGCCCCTGAACAGGGTCTTCTTGAACACCAGCGCCATCAGCACGGCCATCACGATGCCCGTGAAGTAGAGGCCCGTCATCACCAGGCCGCCGTGTCCCTTGAAAAAGTTGTCCACAAAGAAGGCATAGATGGGCAGCTTGGCCGTGCAGCTCATGAAGGGCGTCAGCAGGATGGTCATGCGGCGGTCCCGCTCGCTGGACAGGGTGCGGGTGGACATCACCGCCGGCACCGTGCAGCCGAAGCCGATCAGCATCGGCACAATGCTCCGACCCGACAGGCCGATCCGCCGCAGCAACTTGTCCATGAAGAACGCCACCCGGGCAATGTACCCGCTGTCCTCCAGGATTGAAAGGAAGAAGAACATCACCACGATGATGGGCATGAAGCTCAGCACGCTGCCCACGCCCTCGAAGAGGCCGTCGATGACCAGGGAGTGGATCACCTCGTTGACCCCGGCGGCGTTCATGCCCCTTTCCGCCAGCCCCTGCAGGCTGTCGATCCCCAGGGCCATCAGGTCCTGCAGGCCCTTGCCGATGACCTCAAAGGTGAGGAAGAACACCAGCGCCATGATCGCGATGAACACCGGGATCGCGGTGTACTTGCCGGTGAGAACGCGGTCGATCTTCTGGCTGCGGATGTGCTCGCGGCTCTCGTGCGGCTTGGTGACGCAGGCCGCGCTGACCCGGCCGATAAAGGTGAAGCGCATCTCCGCCATGGCGGCCTGCCGGTCCAGGCCGCGCTCGTTCTCCATCTGCAGCACCAGGTGCTCCAGGGTCTCCCGCTCGTTCTCGTCCAGCTCCAGCTGAGCGGCGATCAGGGGATCGCCCTCGATCAGCTTGCAGGCGGCAAAGCGCAGGGGCAGGCCGGAGCGCTGGGCGTGATCCTCGATCAGATGGCCCACGGCGTGGATGCAGCGGTGCACCGCGCCGCCGTGGTCCTCGCTGCCGCAGAAGTCCTGCTCCTCCGGGGCCTCCCGGTAGCGGGCCACGTGGACCGCGTGCCGCACGAGCTCGTCCACGCCCTGGTTCTTCGCCGCGGAGATCGGCACCACCGGCACCTTCAGCATGGCCTCCATGGTGTTCACGTCCACGCCGCCGCCGTTGCCGGTCATCTCGTCCATCATGTTCAGCGCCACCACCATCGGGATGCCGGTCTCCAGCAGCTGCATGGTCAGGTACAGGTTGCGCTCGATGTTGGTGACGTCCACGATGTTGATGATGCCATGGGGTTTGGTTTTCAGCACAAAGTCCCGGGAGACCAGCTCCTCGCTGGAATACGGGGACATGGAGTAGATGCCCGGCAGGTCGGTGATGACCGTGTCGTCATGGCCGCGGATGACGCCGTCCTTGCGGTCCACGGTGACGCCCGGGAAATTGCCCACGTGCTGGTTGGCGCCCGTGAGCTGGTTGAACAGCGTGGTCTTGCCGCTGTTCTGGTTGCCCACCAGGGCAAAGCGCAGCGTGGTGCCCTCCGGCAGGGGGTTGCCGGAGCCCTCGGGGTGGAAGATGCCCTCCTCGCCCAGGCCGGGGTGCTCCTTCGCCCTGCCAGGCGCGCGGACCGCGGGCGCTCCGGTCCGGCCCGCCTGCAGCGGCGTGATGCCGATCTGCTCCGCCTCCGCCAGGCGCAGGGTCAGCTCGTAGCCGTGGATCCGGATCTCCACCGGATCCCCCAGGGGCGCCGCCTTGATCATCGCCGCCTCCGCCCCCGGAATCACGCCCATGTCCAGCAGGTGCTGCCGCAGGGCGCCCTCGCCTCCCACCGTCTCGATCCGGGCCGCCCGCCCCGGTTTCAGTTCCTTCAGCGTCAAGTGCGCTCGCCTCCCCGTTTCGTCTCCGGTATTGTGTCACATTCCGGCCGGATATGCAAGCCTGCGCGGCATTTTCTTTCCGGCGGGCAATCATTCCCGGTTTCCGGAGCAAAATGTTTGACTTTTTTTGCATTCTCCGATACAATGTCCACAGGGAACAATCGGGCGAGGGAGGTTTTTGCGTTGACAAAGAAATCCAAAGTGTTCCTGATCATTGCGGTGATCATCGGCATGGCCTGCCTGGCCATCGCGGGCAACCATATTTATGCGGAGTACGCGGCCAGAGACAAGGCGCAGGCAGCGGC
>CAMKAE010000272.1 GCA_946410395.1 uncultured Clostridia bacterium | reverse complement strand
TTGCGCATGTCGGTCTTGCCGGAGGGGTCGCCGATCATGGCGGTGCCGCCGCCCATCAGGGCGATGGGCTTGTGGCCGGCCCGCTGCATGTGCGCCATGGCCATGATCGGGATATAGTGGCCGATGTGCAGGGAGTCCGCGGTGGGATCGAAGCCGACGTAGAAGGTGGTAGGCTCCTTCAGCTGCTCGTAGAGCTCGTCCTCAAAGGTCATCTGGGCGATGAAGCCCCGTTCTTTCAGCGTGTCGAGAATGTGCGGCATTTTTCTTCTTTCCTTTCTGCAATGTCGGTCGGTCAGGCGAGCTCTTCCTCCAGCAGGGTCCGCAGAGCGGACATGCCGGTATGGATCTGGTCGATGGTACTGTTGGAGAAGTTGAGGCGCAGGGTGTTCTCATGGCCGCCCAGCGCGTAGAAGTGGGTGCCGGGCACGAAGGCGAAGCGGCGGGCGATGGCCTTCTGCAGCAGGTCGCGGGCATCGATGCCCTCCGGCAGCTCCACCCAGATGAACAGGCCGCCCTCGGGCCGGGTGAAGCGGACCCCCTTGGGGAAGGTCTCCAGCTCCGACAGCATTGCGCCGCACTGGCAGGCGTAGTCCTTCCGGATCTGCCGGATGTGCTCCGGCAGCAGGCCCTCGCGCAGGTAGCAGTCCACGATGGCTTGGGTCAGGTTGGCGGTGTGGACGTCGGTGGACTGCTTGCCCATGGTGCACTTGCGGATGATGTCCGCGTCGCCGGCCATATAGCCCACGCGCAGGCCGGGGGAGATGATCTTGGAGAAGGAGCCCAGGAACACCACCCAGCCGTCCCGATCATAGGACTTGATCGAGGGCAGGTCCTCGCCGGCGTAGCGCAGGTCGCGGTAGGGGTCGTCCTCCGCCACCACCACGCCGTATTTGGCGGCCAGGGCGGCGATCTGCGGGCGGCGCTCCGCGGCCAAGGTCTTGCCGGTGGGGTTCTGGAAGGTCGGGATCACGTAGAGCATCTTCGGGTGATGCGCCTGCATGGCCGCTTCCAGCCGGTCGATCAGCAGGCCGTCCTCATCGCTCTCCACGGGCACCAGGTTGGCCTGATAGAACTTCAGGCACTGCAGATTGCCCAGGAAGGACGGGTTCTCCACCAGCACTGCGTCGCCCGGGTCCAGCATGGCCTTGCACAGCAGGTCCATGCCCTGGGTGGAACCGGTGGTGGGCAGCACCGCCGGAACGGTGCAGCCCAGCATGTTCTCCACATAGGGCTTGAGCGTCTCCAGGAAGGGCGGATAGCCCTCCGTCGCGCCGTACTGCAGAATGCGCTTTCCATCCTCGGCGAGCACTTGCTGCGCGATGCGGGCCGCGTCCTGATCCGGCAAGGCTGCGGGAGAGGGATTGCCGCCGGCGAAGGAGATCATGTCCGGCTGTGCGATCAGCTTGAAGATCTCGCGGATGGCGCTGCCGGTGATGCCATCAAAACGGTGGGCAAACCGGATGTTTTCGGGCATAATGGGACACCTCCTGATCGAAATAAAACCCGGAACAGCCATGCTGTCCGGGAAGGTGACAATGTCACGGTACCACTTCCGCTTTCGCCCCGAAGGGCCTCTGCAGGGATCCATCAATCCCTCTGCGCTGTAACCGGCGCACCGGATGCCGCCTACGCAGCCGGATGGCCTTCAGCGGATGGCTCGGAGCTGTACTTCGTTCCGCCTGACGACTTCCTTGCACCAACCGGAAGCTCTCTGACATCAGCGGCGCGGCCCGAATCGTCTCCTCATTGCCCTGATGGAACGGATTATAACGGTTTTCGCGCTTTTGTCAAGGGCTTCTTACTGCGGAACGCGGCCGTTGCAGAGATAGAAGACGGTCAGCAGGCCGGGACCGCAGTGGGCGCCGATGACCACGCCCAGGCTGGTGATGCAGATTTCGCCGACCTCCGGATGCACCTTTCGGATCTCGTCTCGGATGTATTCGGCGTCCTGCAGGCAGTCGGCGTTGAGAATGTCGATCTCGATTCCCGTGGCGTCTGTCTGCGAGAGATCGCTGAGCACTGCGCGCAGGATCGCGCTCAGGGCGGACTTGCGGCCCCGCACCTTCTGAGCCACGTCCAAGGTGCCCTCATCCGGCACATAGAGCACCGGCTTGATGGCCAGAAGGGTGCCGACGAGCGCGCTTGCGTTGGAAACCCGGCCGCCGGCCTTCAGATATTTCAGGTTGTCCACGGTGAAGCGGTGGGCGATCCGCAGCTTATTGGCATCGGCCCAGGCGACCACTTCATCCAGCGTGGCGCCGCCCTCTTTCATGCGGATCAGGTGCTTCACCAGCAGGCCAAGGCCGCCGGAGATGCAGCGGGTGTCCACGACCACCAGGCGCTGCTCCGGATAGCGCTTGCGGATCGTTTCGGCGGCTGCGGCCGCGTTGGCATAGGAAGCGCTCATCTTTTCCGACATGTCCAGATAAACCGCGTCCTGGCCGGTCCGCAGCAGACTATCGAAGAAATCGGCATATGCGGTTTCGGAAATCATGGAGGTCTTCAGCAGCGCGCCCTCCCGCATCTTCCGGTAGATCGCGGCGCGCGTCTCTTCGCGGCAGTCGTCCGTGCAGGGCTTGCCATCCATGGTGAAGCTGTAGGAGATAAACGGGATGCCATGCGCATCCAGGTAGGTTCTGGGCAGATCCGAGGTCGATGATGTGGCAATCAGATAATCACGCAAATCCATCACTCCTAAAATCAAAATCAAGATGATAGTATCACAAATTTCAGATAAATGCAAGAT
>CAMKAE010000271.1 GCA_946410395.1 uncultured Clostridia bacterium | reverse complement strand
GGGCTGCCGCTGATCCTGCCCCGGCGGCTGAACGTGCGCAGCGAGCTGGCCAGCTGGTTCGGCGAAAACTTCTCCTCCCTGCACGTCGCCTTCACGGGGAACCTCTCGACCAATCACCTGCCCCTGGTTCATCAGGGCTGCGCCTACGCCATCTGCTCGGAGGGCATCGCAGCCGCGCGCAACCCTGCATACGTGGTCTCCAGACCCCTGGAGCCCGCGCTGACCACCGGGACCGTGATCGCCTGGAAGCGCGGTCAGCCCTTCGGCCGGGCGGCGGAGGCGTTTATCGAGCACATTCGATGCTTTTCAGGCATGGATAACGCATAGCAACAAAGTATTTGTCATAACGCAGCCGCTGTGTTAGAATGCAGACGTAGAAAGAAGCGCCGCATTCCGGCCACGGAGGTTGTTTGCATGAGTCTGCTGACAAAACTGATTGAGCCCCGGCAGCAGCTGGCGGATCAGCGGAAGACGTTCACCGACGCGATGCTGAAGGCCATGATCATCCCGCTGGTGATCGAGAACGTGCTGCAGATGGTGGTCGGCCTCGCCGACACGATGATGGCCAGCCACGCCGGCGAGGGCGTGCTGACCGGCGTCGGGCTCGACAATCTGATCATCACGGTCTTCATCTACCTCTTCACCGCCCTGGCCGCCGGCGGCTCGGTCGTCGTGTCTCAGTACATCGGCAGCCGGGACCAGAAGAACGCCAACCTCTCCGCCTCCCAGGTCTTCCACATCGCGGGGCTGCTCTCCCTGGTCTGCATGGGGCTGACGCTGGCCTTCGGCCCCGCGCTGATCGACGCGGTTTTCGCCGCCAAGAGCGACGCGGTCCGGGAGGCCTGCAAGACCTACCTGTGGATCGTCGCGCTCTCCTTCCCGGCGACCGCTGTCTACAACGCCGGCGCGGCGGTCTTCCGCGCCATGGGCCAGACGCGGATCACCATGTGGGTGACCCTGGCCGGCAACATCGTCAACGTGATCGGCAACGCCATCGGCGTCTTTGCCCTGCGCGCCGGCGCGGCGGGCGTGGCCTGGCCCACCGTCATCTCCTGGTATCTGAACGCCGCCATCATGACCTGGCTGTGCTTCGGCAGCCCGGCGGCCGAGAAGTTCCTGGCGCGCCTCAAGGCACCGCGCAAGGCCAATGTCACCGTTCAGACGAAGGATATGCTGACGCTTCATCCTTCGATGGCCCGGCGGATCCTCGGCGTCGCGATCCCCAACTCCATCGAGAACACCCTCTTCCAGGCGTCCAAGGTCGTCATCAGCTTCATGCTGCTCGCCGGTCTGGCGGACATGCACATCGACGCCAACACCACCGGCCAGACGTTCTGGTCCCTGGCCGCCTGCATGGGCACCGCCATGAGCACGGTCTTCATCACGGTGATCGGCCAGTGCGTCGGCGCCGGCGACGAGGAGGCAGCGGAGTGGTATATGCGCAGGCTGACCCGGCTGTCCGTGGTGCTCGCCGTGCTCTGGAACGCGGCGGTCATGGCCCTGACGCCGATGCTGCTGCCGCTCTATGACCTCTCGGCCGAGACCAAAGGCCTGATCCTGATCATCGTGGCCATCCACAACCTCTTCTCGGCCACGGTTCAGCCCTTCGCCATGCCCCTCTCCTCCGGCCTTCGCGCGGCGGGCGACATCAGGTTCACCATGTGGGCATCGATCTTCTGCACGGTCGTCTGCCGCACGCTGTTCTCCTTCCTGCTGGCCAAGTGGTGGCTGGACCTGGGCGTCATCGGCATCACGCTGGCCATGGCGATCGACTGGTGCATCAAGGCCACGCTGGACATCTGGCGCTTCCGGAGCGGCAAGTGGAAGAACCGGCGCGTGATCTGACCCCTGGGACAGCTGCATAATAAGGAGCCCATCCGCATGGGCAGATTCGCCCTCAGCGACATGGGCCGGGTCCTCCAAAGCGCTGCACGGATCGTCAATCCCGGCCGCATCTGCCCGCTCTGGCCCGGGGAAAACCTCGCCCTGTGAGCAAAGCCCGCCGGGCAGGCGATCGGGCCGTGCTCAGCCGGTAAAGCGGATGACCTGCGCCGCCGCGTCGACCTGCGCCTCCACCCCAAAGGGGATGATGCAGCGCGGCATCGCGTGCCCGATGTTGACGTTGAAGACGATCGGGAGGTCCGGGCGGCCGATCACGTCCACGAGCAACTGCCTGTACTTGTCCGCGTAGCACTCGTCCATCGGTTTCCCCGCCAGCACGCCCGACACCGCGTCGAACACGCCGGTTCCCTTCAGGTATTTCAGCGCCTGGCGGTATTTGGCCGGCGTCGGCTTCTCCTCGCTGGATTCCAGCAGCAGGATCCGCCCCTCCCAGTCCCGCGCATCCGGAAACAGGCGGTATTTCCGGCACAGGGCCGGCATGTCCGAATAGCGGTCCGGGCTGAAAAAGTCATAGAGGGTGTCAATACAGCCGCCGAGGATCTTGCCGGAAAAGACCGGGGCGCCCTGCAGCAGCTCAAAGCCCTGATTCTGATGGGATGGCGTCCGCGTGCCCACCTGGTCGGGGGAGAAGGAGCGCCGCTCCTCATACCAGACGTCGCTGGGCGTGACCTCCCGGATCCGGCCGGTCTCGACCAGCTCGCTGAAATACTTCCGCGTATAGGGGTGCATCTCCGGGCCGATCTCGCACAGATCCGACAGGAAGGCCTGGCCGTAGAATGTGGGCAGGCCGACCTTGTGGAGCATCAGGTGGTTGACGGTGGTGTCCGAGAAGCCCAGGAAGACCTTGTCCGTCAC
>CAMKAE010000270.1 GCA_946410395.1 uncultured Clostridia bacterium | reverse complement strand
GACAATACGAGTCAGAGTCGTAGGTGCTGCCGTTACACCATTCCCCAATGCCTGCAATCAGCGATTGCAAGCGTGATTATAGCATTGAATCGATGGGATGTCAAGCGTTTTTTTCACGAATCCTTGCCGGAGCGATCAGGCCGCGGGGAAAGGCTGCCCGGCAGCCTCCAGCGCCAGCAGCCAGGCGCCCATGACGCCGCTGTTCACACCCAGCCCCGGCGGGACGATCACGTCCGCGAGGCCGTTGTCCACAGCCGGTGAGGCCAGGTAGTTCCCCAGCAGGGCTACGGTTTTCTCCCGGATCATGGGGAAGAGGAAGTCCTGCTGCATCACGCCGCCGCCCAAGATGATTTTCTCCGGGGAGAAGGCCATCAGCGCGTTGTGGCACAGCTGAGCCAGATACCCGGCCTCGATGTCCCAGGCGACATGGTCGCGGGGCAGCTCGTAGGCGGGCACGCCCCAGCGCTTCTGCAGGCTAGGCCCCGCGGTCAGGCCTTCCACGCAGCCCTTGTGGTAGGGGCAGACGCCCTCGGGCATTGGATCGCGGGGATCGGGCCGCAGCAGCTGGTGTCCCAGCTCCGGGTGGGTGAGGCCGTGGACCGGTTTGCCGCCGATGATCAGGCCGCCGCCCACGCCGGTGCCCACCGTGACATACAGGCAGCCGGAGAGTCCTCGGGCCGCGCCCAGGGTGGCCTCCGCCAGGGCCGCACCGTTCACGTCGGTGTCGATGCCCACGGGGATCCCCAGCTCCTCCCGGAAGCGCGCCAGCAGCGGCACGCCTACCCAGGCCAGCTTGGGCGTGCGGGTGATGCTGCCGTAGGCCGGGGAGGCCGGGTTCAGGTCCAGGGGGCCGAAGGAGCCGATGCCCAGCGCCGCCACCGGGTGCTCCCGGAACCAAGCCATCATGGCCGGCAGGGTCACGTCCGGGTGCTCCGTGGGCATGGAAACCCGCTCCAGCATCGTTCCGTTCTCATCCAGCCGGGACAGCACCATTTTCGTGCCGCCGGCTTCCAGCGCACCGTACAGTTTCATGCTCAATCCCTCCTGCGTTCTCCCGGCGGCATCCGGGCATCAGCCGGCGTGCCGTCAGGTGTAGGAGAGGGCGACGAACATGAAGATGATCACGAGCGTCATGACAACCGCGCTGGCAATCAGGCCGATCAGGCCCGTAATCTTGCCGACCTTGCGGAAGGCCCGGCCGGTTTTGCCTGTATCTGTGTTCTTGGTGGACAGGACCAGCGCGACGATGCCGAGGGCCAGGCTCGGAACGGTGAGCCATAAGGCGATGCCCGTGGCATTGGCGATGTTGGCCCAGTAGCGCCAGCCAGAGCCGTTGAAGCCGGTGAGGAAAACGAGGGCTGCAATGGTCAGCAGCGACACGGAGCTGATGCCCAGGATCATGGACACCAGGGACTTTGGCGCGAACTTCTTCTCTGCTGCTGCCGCTCCTGTGGCAGACGCAGCCGTGCGATAATCCGCAGCAGGCGCAGCCGCGCGATAATCCGCGACGGGCTGGGCCGGTGCGGGAGGCGTCTCTCGCGAAGCCTCCATCAGGATGGTCCCGCATCTGCCGCAGAATTTGGCGTCATCGGGAAGCAGGTATCCGCACTTGGGGCAATTCATGGCAATTCCTCCTTGTTCTTTGCTTCAGGGGCATTGGTTATGAAAAGTGCGCCGGCGGTCACTCCGGCCAGGAAATCTGAGTGAAGGCGTCGGTCACGCTGTTCCACAGGACTGTGAGCTTCTCGCCGCCGAGCATGCCGGTGAAGAACAGCGCGGCCGCCAGGGCTGCCAGGACGCAGCCACACATCAGCATGGCGCAGAAATGGGACCGGGCGAAGCTGCGCCGCACCAGGTTGCGGCGGCTGAAGCTGTGAACGATCAGGAAGATCAGCCCCACCAGGGGAATGGCGTAGAGCAGGCTCAGGCCGAAATACTTCCAGGCGCCCAGCGGCCGGAACTGCGGGTTGCCGGCATACTGCCGGATGCTGACGCAGTCGGCATCCTCCGCAGGCCGGGGCGGCGGCGCGCCGTAAACCGCAGTGCGCGGCGCGATTTCCCTGCGCGGTGCGGGCGGGGGCGCCTCCCTGCGCTGGGGAACGGGCCGGTATTCGCCGGAGGTCTGAGGCACGGCCCGGGGCGTATGGGCGGCGGGCTGCCGCTGCACGGTGCGCACGACAGGGCGGTATGCGCCGGCATAGGGATCCGCGGCAGGGCGCGCGGGGACGCCGGGAGGTTCAGCCTGGGCAGACCGGGCCGGCGCCTCCGAAGATGCCATTTCCAGCTCCGGGACCGCGCTGAGGCGGCCGGTGTCGAACGCGCCAGTGTCGGACGCGCCGCCGTATCCGGAATAACCGTAGGAATTGCGCCTGGTCTGATCCGGCATGACAGCCCCGCAGCGTGTGCAGAACGCCGCGCCTTCGAGCAGCTCAAAGCCGCAGTACGGACAGTTCACGGCGTCACCCTCCTTTCTGCAGGCGGTTGCTTGCGTCTTTCACGGGGGATTATACAACAAAAGGCGCGATTGCACAATCGCTTTTTCGCGGCGAGAGGGAAGGAACGTCTCCATGCACTGGGCATATGCACCAAAAAACGGTAAAAATACCGTCAATTTGTGTCAAACGGGCTTGCGGGGCAGGCCGGATTGTTATATAATGATAGCTGGTATATTGGCGCGCGGAACACCGAGGCGCAATCATAAAGCAACGGAGGGATACGTTCATGTTTGGAAGCAGCAAAGCCAACAGGAACACCCGGA
>CAMKAE010000269.1 GCA_946410395.1 uncultured Clostridia bacterium | reverse complement strand
AACCGTATGACTGAATGGATTCCTTCGGACATCCAATAAACGATCCGGGGGCGGAAAACCTTGCAATACACATCATTTTCGTGATAGGATAGGGGTACAGACCCGAGAGGAGGCGCAGCGGCATGACCGATGAGGAAGCCATGGACCTGGCCCTGGCACAGGCGGAGGCCGCCCTGGCCGCCGGCGAGGTGCCGGTGGGGGCGGTGCTGCTCCGGGATGGGCAGGTGATCTGCGCCGCCCGCAACCGCCGGGAAGAACTGCACGACCCCACCGCCCACGCGGAGATCCTCTGCCTGCGGGAGGGCGCCCGGCTGCTCGGGGACTGGCGGCTGCGCGGCTGCACCCTGGCTGTGACCCTGGAGCCCTGCCCCATGTGCGCCGGCGCGCTGGTGATGAGCCAGCTGGACCGGTGCGTCTTCGGCGCGGCCGATCCCGATCGCGGCTGCTGCGGGTCGGTGTACGACCTGCCCGCCGATCCCGCGCTGCAGGGGCGCGCGCGCTGGCGCGCCGGGGTGCGGGAGGCGGAATGCCGCGCGCTGCTGGACCGGTTTTTCAGCGGCCTGCGCAGGCGGTGAGCCTCACACTTCCTCCAGGGATTCCTTGACCTCGCGGCCCTCCCGGAGCAGCGTCTTGAGCGCCTCCGAATCCTCTTTCGCAAGCGCGTCGCGGTACGCGCCCAGCCGGTCGATCAGGCCCTCCAGCTCGCGCAGCAGGGCGTCCCGGTTGTCCATGAACAGCTCGGTCCACATGCCCTCGTTGAGCCGGGCCACCCGGGTCATGTCCGCGAAGGAGCCGGCGGAATAGCCCTTGTGGCGGTCCGCCAGCGCGCTCTTGACATAGGCGCTGGACACGATGTGCGCCAGCTGGGAGGTGTAGGCGATCATCTCGTCGTGGATCCGGGGCGTGGTGAACTGCACCCGGCGGAAGCCCAGGTCCATAAAGAAGTCCCGGGCCCGCTGCAGCACGCTCAGTTCCTCCTCCGGCAGGGGGGTGAGGATCATGCTGGCGTTGTCGAACAGGTCGTCCCGCGCATAGCGGAAGCCGCTGAACTCCCGGCCCGCCATCGGATGGCCGCCGATAAAGTGCCAGGGCTGGCCCTTGGCGAAGGGTGTGACCCGGTCCATGACCGCCTGCTTCACGCCGCCGCAGTCGATGACCAGCGCGTCCGCTGCGAAAAAGCGGGCATGGTCGCGGGTCCATGTCACGATGTCACCGGGATAGAGCGCCACCAGCACCACCTGGCAGCCCCGCAGCTTTTCATCGTTGAGCTCGCCATCGATGGCGTCCATGCGCCGGGCCTGGGCCAGCGTCTCGGGATCCGTGTCCGCGCCCAGCACCCGGTGGTCCGTGTGCAGCTTGATGGTTCTGGCCAGGGAGCCGCCGATCAGGCCCAGGCCGATCACCGCAATGTCCATACGTTCCAATCCTTTCGCGTTTTTCCCGCGGAGGGGTCTTTTTTTGTCAGGGCTCAAACTCCACCCGGGCCACCCGGCCCAGGAAGGTCACCTCGTTGAGCTGGAGGTTTTCCGCCTCGTACTCGCGGTTGTAGGCCTGCAGCAGCACCGTGGTGGCGTCCAGCTTCTTG
This sequence comes from uncultured Clostridia bacterium, assembly GCA_946410395.1. Classification (GTDB taxonomy): domain Bacteria; phylum Bacillota; class Clostridia; order Christensenellales; family Aristaeellaceae; genus RUG11272. Next base: position 1,192 of record CAMKAE010000269.1, on the reverse strand, counting down.
ACCTTGCGCAGGTTCCGGTGGCCGTCCCGGTCGATCAGCATCACCGCGCCGTCGATGGGGCTCTGGGCCGGGACGATCAGCGCCAGGTCCCCCTGGTGGATGCGGAAACCCCGCATGCTGTCGTCAGGCACCTTGAAATAAAACACCTTGTCCGGGGCCGCGCCCTCGATGCGGCCCTCCAGGATGGGCAGCAGCTTGTGGTCCACGGGCTGCATGACAGCGTTCATCACCGGCACGTTCTTCAGCACGCTTTTGAGCGCGTCCAGCCAGACCGAGCCCGCCACGCCCTCGTCCTTCTCCTCCCGGGTGGAGGCCACCTTCACCGCGTCGGGCTTGGGCTTGACCGCCTCCGCCATCCGGGGCTGCACCTGCGCCAGGTCCACGGTGGCGGCGATGTCGTCGAGGGTAAAGTCCGCCTCGGTCTGCTGCTTCAGGCCGATGGCGCGCAGGATGCGCCGGGCCTGGTCGTCGGCGATGATTCGGGTCCCGGCCTCCACCGCCATGATGTAGCTCTCGCTGACGCCGCACTTGCGGGCCACCTGTTTCGGGGTCATTTTCTGCCGGAGCCGTTCGGTCCGGATCAGGTCTCCAAGTCTTGACATCTTTCTCTTCTTCCTCTTTCTTTATCCGATGGCCTCGCGGATCCGGGCCGTCAGTGCTTCCGGCAGCGGGCCATCCACGCAGGCGGTGAAGCGCTCCCGGTTCGCCGCGTGCTCCGCGAAATAGCGCAGGCAGGCTTCGGCGCGGCTGTCCCGGCCCATGAGGCTGTACCAGACCAGCCAGTCCTCGACCCAGCCCACGGGCACCTGCGCGCCCAGCACCGGCGCCTTCTCCGACTCGGAGGAAGCGTCGATCACCGCCCGCAGGCCGCCGTCGAAGGCTATGCCGGCGCACAGGTCGATGTCCGCGCCGTCGAAATGATAGGCGGCATGAAAGCAGCCGTCCCGCTCCTGCGCCTCGCTGCGCATGCCCAGCCGGCTGAGCACCCGGTCCGCCGCCGCGGCCTGCTCCGGCGCGGTCAGCACGTCGAAATCGTGGTATTCCGGCAGCACGCCCCGCTGCGTCAGCAGCCAGCTGCCCCCCAGCACGAAGGGCACGCCCGCCGCCGTGAGCTTTTCCGTGAGCCGTTTCAGCGCTTTCTCCTTCAGGGCCATGATCATCCGTCCTTTCCCGCCCATTGTAGCGCATTTGG
>CAMKAE010000268.1 GCA_946410395.1 uncultured Clostridia bacterium | reverse complement strand
TTTTACAGGCATTGCCGCGTCACACGCGCTCAAAGGCGATGCGCGGGTCGTTGTCCTCGGCCACCGAGACGATGCCGCGGCGCGCGAAGCCCAGCTTTTCCAGCAGGGCCTGCATGACGGTGTTGTCCGGGTGCGTGTCGATGCGCAGGTGGCCGCTGCGGCGGAAGGCCCACTCCAGGCAGAACGCGCCTGCGCCGGTCCCGCTGCGCGCCGCGGCGATGCGGTGCACCACGCCGTAGGGGCCCGCCTTCAGCCAGCTGCCCTCGCGGATGCCGTCGTAGAGCGGCTCCGGGCTGTCACCGTACAGATAGCAGAACACGGCCAGGATCTCATTGCCCTCGACGCACACATAGCCTCTGCCCTCGGCGATGTCGCCGCGGATGACGGCCTCCGGCGGCCAGCCGGTGGCGCCCCACTGCCGGGGATTGCCGTGTTCGGCCATGAAGCGCCGGGCGCGCGCGTAGATGGCCAGGATCGCCGGCAGATCGGCCGGGACGGCGCGGCGGACCTCCATCAGTCCTCCGCCAGCGCCCGCAGCGCCAGCCGGTAGCCCGCAAAGCCCAGGCCAGCGATCTGCCCCCTGCAGGCCGAAGCCGTCAGGGACGTGTGCCGGAAGGCCTCCCGGGCGTGAATGTTCGACATGTGCACCTCGATGGTGGGGATGGGCACCGAGGCGATGGCGTCGTGCAGGGCCACGGAGGTGTGGGTGTAGCCGCCGGGATTGAACACGATGCCGTCCAGCCCGTCCAGCCAGGCGGCCTGGATCGCGTCGATCAGCGCGCCCTCGTGGTTGGACTGCACGCAGCGCACGCCGACGCCCAGGACCTCCGCTTCCTTTTCGATCTCAGCCACCAGGGCGTCATAGCTGCGGCCGCCGTACACGTCCTTCTCCCGGAGCCCGGTGAAGTTGATGTTGGGGCCGTTGAGGATCAGATAGCGTTTCATCGTCAGAGGGCAACCTCCTTCATGATCGCGGGGATCAGCGCGTCGGGGATGTCCCGCCGCTGCCACAGCCGCTGGGCTTCTACCGCCTGGGCCACCAGCATGTGCAGGCCCGTGCAGGCGGGGATCCCGGCCCGTCTCGCCGCGGCGGTGAGCGGGGTCTCCGGGGGATTGTAGATCAGGTCCGCCACGCCGCTGAGCCGGGGCAGCGCCTGCCGCAGCTGCGCCTGCGTCAGCGGACAGCGGTCCCGCTGGCCGAACATGCCCGCCGGGGTGGTGTTCACCAGCAGGCCGGCGGCCTCCGCCGCGAACTGCTCGTAGCCGATGGCGCCTTCCCGGGGCGTGCGGGAGACGAGGGTCACCCGCGCCGCGCCCAGCTCCCGCAGAGCGTAGACCACGGCGGCCGAGGCTCCGCCGGTGCCCAGCACCCAGCAGGCCTGCCCGGCCGGATCCATCCCATGGGCCCGCAGCATGGCCGCGAAGCCCGCGGCGTCGGTGTTGTGGCCGGTCCAGCCCGCCTCCGAGCGCACGGCGGTGTTCACCGCGCCGATGGCGGTGGCGCCGGGGGAGAGGGCGTTCAGCAGCGGCATGATCCGCCGCTTGTAGGGGATGGTGATGTTGAAGCCGTCCAGCTCCGCCATCAGCGCGCCGGCCCGGGCTTCAAACTCCGCCGCGGGCAGCTCTGCCAGCTGGTATGTGCCCGGGATCCCCAGTTCCCGGAGAATGGCCCGGTGAATCGGCACGGACAGACTGTGGGACAGGTGCTCCCCCATCAGGGCCAGGCGCATGGCGATCCCTCCCGGCTGCAGGTATATGAACAGGCCGATTGTACCAAAAAACCCGCCTTGTTGCAAGACGGGTTTCGGGCCGGCGTCAGGCCTTCGGGGTGTTCTGATCCTCGAGCATCGCCTTGGTGTGGGAGGCGACGCGGGAGATCATGTAGTTGTTGTCCTTGGTCTTTTCGATCAGCTCGCCGAAGCCGTGCAGCACCAGGCCCACGGTCCAGCTCAGCGCCAGGCCGCCCAGCAGGATGCCCAGCCCCAGGGGCATTTTCAGGGAAGCCCTGATTTTGACGGCGCCCAGCAGGATGCCGGCGCCCAGCCCCACGGACGCGATCGCGCCGAGAATCGCCAGCACCATGGCTGTTGCCTTGAGTTTTTTTGCGGGATGCCTGAACAAGAAGCAACACTCCTTTTTCCATAACTAACAGGAAAAAGATAATACAGGCTGCTGCACTTGTCAAGCCCCGAAGGGAAGCGCGGCGCGTTTTTTCTCCTTCCTTTTTTTGCGGAATCGTGTATAATGGAAGCAGATGAGCGGGAAAGGCTCAGAAAAAAGGAGGAGAATACCATGAAGTGGGTATGCAGCGTATGCGGTTATGTGTGGGAAGGCGAGCAGCCGCCGGAGAGGTGCCCCCAGTGCAAGGCGCCGGCGAGCAAGTTCATCAAGCAGGAGTCCGAGATGACCTGGGCTTCCGAGCACGTTGTGGGCGTGGCCCAAGGCGCGCCGGAGGACATCCTGGCTGATCTGCGCTCGAACTTCAACGGCGAGTGCTCCGAGGTGGGCATGTACCTGGCGATGAGCCGCGTGGCGTACCGCGAGGGCTATCCGGAGATCGGCGAGTACTGGAAGACGGCCGCGTTTGAGGAAGCCGAGCATGCCGCCAAGTTTGCGGAGCTCCTGGGCGAAGTCCTGACCGACTCCACGGAGAAAAACCTCCAGATGCGGGTCGAGGCCGAAAACGGCGCCACCGCCGGCAAGACCGACCTGGCCAAGCGCGCCAAGGCGCTGAACCTGGACGCGATCCACGACACCGTGCATGAAATGGCCCGCGACGAAGC
>CAMKAE010000267.1 GCA_946410395.1 uncultured Clostridia bacterium | reverse complement strand
GTGGGGTTTAATGGACTCGAACCATCGACCTTCACGATGTCAACGTGACACTCTAACCAGCTGAGCTAAAACCCCATCAGCAGGCGTATTATAGCACGGGTGATCCGTTTTTGTCAAGGGTGCGGAAGATGTTGCGCGAAATTTGGCCCCCGGCGGGAAAACGATCCGCCGGGGGCACTTTTTCGGGGTCAGGCCATTTTCAGCCGATAGCCGGTCTTGTACACGGTCTCGATGCTCTGGGCGCCCAGCTTGCGGCGCAGGCGCTGGACATGCACGTCCACGGTGCGGGTGATGCCCATGCCCTGGTAGCCCCAGGCCGTGCGCAGCAGATCCTCCCGGGTGACGGCCTCGTCCGGGGAGCGCATCAGGGCCTGCAGCAGGGCGAACTCCTGGGCCGTGAGGGACAGAGTCTCTCCATCCTTGGTCACCTGATGGTTCACCATGTCCAGGCGCAGGCTGCCCAGGGTCAGGGTGGTCTGCGCGCTCTCCAGCAGGGTCCGGACCGCCTCCGTCAGCTTTTCCGCGGTGAAGGGATAGAGCAGTACGTCGCAGCAGCCGCGGTACAGGGCCCGCAGGTGGGCGGCGTTGGCGGCGTCCGCGGTGATAAACAGCACCGGCAGGCCGCGCTCGGCCAGCGTCCGGACAAACTCATAACTCTGCGTGAAGGGCACCTGCGCGTTGATCACCGTCATCATCCGGGTGTTGTGCAGGCGCTTCTCCGCCTCCCGGACGGAGTGGGAAGCGACGGCGCGGTGTCCCGCTCGGGTCAACGCGTCGCACATAAACCGGTTCTGCTTCCGGTCGGGTTCGAGAATCAGCACATTTGCCATCGTCTCACCTCGCTTTCACCCAAAAGACGAACGGCCGGGACGTTTTGTTGCATCCCGGCGAAAATTTATGTGGAATTCACGTTTTGTTTACAAGTGTGACGCCGTCAGACGAAGCTCTCGTCCCGGTTGAAGACCGGCACAAAGTCCGTCGTGGCGCTCGTCGGCCCCTGCAGGAAGCCCGGCAGATCCAGGGCCGCCATCGCGTCGGCCACCCGGCGGTACTCCCGGCGGGTGATGCGCCGGTCCAGGCCTGGGATCGCCACGTTGTTGCAGGGGACGTACTGCTGCATCAGGGACACGGGAATGCCCCGGGGCAGTTCGTCGGCGATCCAGTTCAGCAGGCGGATGGACTCTCCTGCGGCGCCGGGGAGGATCAGGTGGCGGATCAGCGTGCCCCGGGTCATGATGCCCTCCGCGTCATAGGCCGGCAGGCCCGTCTGCCGAACCATCTCCCGGATGGCGGCGGAGGCGGCGTCGAAGTAGTCGGCGGCCCCGGCGCACAGGCGGCCCATCTGCGGGGAGAAATGCTTCAGGTCCGGCAGATACACGTCCACGGCCCCCTCCAGCCGCCGCAGCGTCTCCACCCGCTCATAGCCGGAGGTGTTCCAGACCACCGGCACCGGCGGCTTCCACAGATCCAGCGTTTCCAGCACAGCCTCCGTGAAGGGGGTGGCCGTGATCAGGGAGATCGACTGCATGCCCATGTCTGTCAGGCGCTTCAGGCTGTCGGAGAGCTGACGCGGGGTAAAGGGGCGGCCGGCATTGCGGTGGCTGATCTCCGCGTTCTGGCAGTAGGCGCAGCGCAGGGTGCAGCCGGAAAAGAACACCGCGCCCGTCCCCCGCGTGCCGCTGATGGGCGGCTCCTCCCACAGGTGCGGGGCGATGCGGGCGATACGCATGCCCTCGGGCAGCGCGCAAAAGCCGCGGCCTGCGGTTTCATCCCGCGGGGCGCGGCACATTCTGGGGCAGAGGGTGCATGCGTCCATGGCTGTCACTCCGTCAGCGCGAGCGCGCCTTTTTTGATGTAGAACACCGCAGAGCCGTCCACCCACACGGCGTCGTAGGAGCGGTCGAAGTCCGTCAGGGCGATGGTGTGCACGGTGTCGGTCTCGGTCTCGAAGGTGAGCAGGGTGTGGGGCGGGGCGTCGCTCTCCCAGCCCTCCGGCAGCACGCCGGAGACCGTCGCCTGGAGCAGGCGGTTGTAGCGGATAGAGAAGGCTTCCCAGTCCTCGGGCGCTCCGTTGCGGGTCAGGGTGATGTCCTGGACGGGGACGCCGGAGGGGTCGGTCACCAGCTCGTTGTTCTCCGCCACCCGGAGGCTGCGCTTCACGATCCACACCTGCGTCTCCCCCGCGCTCTCCAGCGTCAGGTGTTTCAGGTTGGACAGGCTGGTGAGCACCGGGTAGCGGGTCAGGGTGTTGAGGGGCTCCGTGTCCAGCACGCTGGAGACCATCCAGTGGGGCATCCGGTAGACGTTGTCCTCCCAGAGCACATAGTCCACCATGTCGTTGCGGGGATTCCCCAGCTGCAGTGTGAACGTCGCCTCCCCGAAGTCCGTCGGGAGCGCGGCGCCGTCCGATCCGCTCGTCATGATCGTGCCCGGCGCCATGTGGGCCGTGATGACGGCGCGGGGCGCGTCAAAGCCGTACGCCGTCCGGACCTCCGCCGTCGCCTGCGCCACCCAGGTGCCCATGCGCAGGTTGGCCAGGTTTTTGCGCAGGGTCTCCATGGCGTCGCCGTCGGCGGCGTAGCGGTAGGGCTGAACCAGCGACCAGCGGTCCGCGGCGTCCGGCTCGGTGATCGCCGCGTCGAGCGCCCACTCCCGGACGCCGTCCGCGTCCGTCAGGGTGACCCGGTCGATGCGCGCGGCGTGCACAGTGGGCTGACCGGTGGGGCGGAGCACCTCCGCCTCGATGTAGAGCTCCTTCCAGACCTCGTTTTCCGCGAGGAAGAGCTCCGGCCTTCCCTC
>CAMKAE010000266.1 GCA_946410395.1 uncultured Clostridia bacterium | reverse complement strand
CTGCTCATCGACAACTGGCTCACCGTCACCTGGCTGACGCCTGAGCCCTGCGAACAGCACGCATGGGAGGGCATTCTGCCGGAGCGATGATTCCCCGGCAAATTACCATCGCAGCTTGACATGAAAGGAACAGCCTTTGGCGAAAGAGGGGATTCCGGTTGAAAAAGAGCCTGGCCGCTGTCTTTGTCTGCCTGTTGTTCTTTGCCGCTCAGCGCACCGAGGTGCTGGCTGAGCCCTCCTGCATGCCCTACTCTCCCCTGTTTTCCGTCTATTATCAAACGCTCAGCGACGGAAAGAAGCAAATGTTTGACGCGGTATACGATGCGCTGTACAACGGTTCCAGCGGCGTTGCCGTGCCGGAAGTCTGCACGCGGAACGAAGCGAAGATCATGCTGGACCAGATGTTCAACGAGTGTCCGGAACTGTGTGCCTTTCACCCGGACAACGTCGTTTATGACACCGGCAGCAGCCAGCGCGTGAAGTACATTCATCTTTCCTACAAGCGCTCCATTGCTGAGCAGCAGGCTTTCATTCTCAAGGTATCGCGCATCGCAGCCGATTTCAGCGACTTCAATGATGTGCTGCAATATGTATGCGGCAGCATGACTTATGACTACACTTCCACCGACACCGGAAGAATGTTTGCCTATGAGGGCATGCAGCGCGGCAAGGGCGTTTGCAACGCGTATGCCCAGCTCGTCGTGATGCTTTGTCATTTTGCCGGTATCGAGTGCAGCTATATCGACGGCCGGGCCGGCGGTGCCGGGCACGCATGGAACATCGTCGGGCACGCGGGTCAATACACCCTGGTCGATGTCACCTGGGCAGACATCAACCCCGGGAAATGCAATTATGACTGGATCGGGCTGTCCACACAAGAGATGGGCATCGATCACAAGCCCTACGGGGATCGCTATGTGATCCCGCTCTGCGTAAACACCCAGGCAACACTCCTGTCGTCCGCCCCGGAAGCCGACATCATGAATTTTGACCGCATCGCTTTCATGGCGCGTTCCGGGGACAGCGGCGAAAACGTGCGTGCGATCCAGACACGTCTGATACAGCTTGGCTATCTGAGCGGCCGGGCGGACGGTATTTTCGGCGGCAAAACGAAGGCAGCGGTTGCCGCCTTTCAGGAGCGAAACGGCATCCATGGGGTTGAAGGCAGTTCGGGTGTGGCGTCCGCGCTGACGCAGGCGGCGCTCTTCAGCGGCCGCGCGGTGCCGAACGGCGGTGCGAAGCGGCTGCCTTTCTGGACCTGGACCAGTGATCGATACCCGTTCTCTGTCTATCTTGCCGACATCAGCATCGTCGGCACCGACGGAACCATGCAGTTCACGATCCGCAACGATCATCCGGAGCTTGCAATCAAGGCGCTGACCGTGCGGTATTGGGCGGACGGCGCAGACGGCTCATTGGTTTATCCGATGCGGGAGTATTATGTCTGGGGGCTGAACCTTCTTCCCGGCCAGTCCGGCTTCGTCCGGATTGCAATGCCGCCTGATGCGGGCTTGCGCAAAGCTGCCCTTGTCAAATGGAACGTGATCGAGGTGCAGTTCTCCAACGGAGAAATCTTTATCAACGAGAATCTCTCGGGCCTGACAGGGTATTATATCCGCACGGTCAATCAATCTGTGACGCCGCGGTAAAGCCGCCGCTGTTACATCAGAGCTTGTCATCGCAGGACATACACAGGGAGGTTTCGGCATGAGCATCGTGATCTTCGGCGCGGTCTTCGTGGATATCAAGGGCTATCCGCTGGCCAAGTACATTCCGGGCGGCCGCAACGTGGGCCGGGTGATCCAGACCCACGGCGGGGTCAGCCGCAACGTGGCGGAGGACATCGCCAACGTGGAACTGCGGCCCACCTTCGTCAGCGTGGTGGACGAGAGCGGCACGGGCACCGACGTCATCGAAAAGCTGGAGCGGCACAAGGTCAACACGGAGCACATCATCCGCAGGCCCGATGGCATGGGGACCTGGCTGGCCGTCTTTGACAACGGCGGCGACGTCATCGCCTCCATCTCCAAGCGGCCGGATCTCACGCCGCTGCTCGACGTGCTCGACAGTGAGGGCGACCGGCTCTTTGCCGAGGCTGACAGCATCGTGACGGAGATCGACATCGACGTGCCGGTGCTCAAGCGCATCTTTGCCCTGGCGCAGAAGCATCACAAGGACGTCTACGCCGTGGTCTCCAACATGTCCATCGCCATGGAGCGCCGCGATCTGCTCCAGAAAACCGCCTGCATCGTGTGCAACGTACAGGAGGCCGGGCTGCTCTTCTCGGAGGATTACTCGGACGTCACGCCGGAAGCGCTGGAGGAGGTCCTGCGCGAGCGCCTTGCCTGGGCCGGCATTCCCCGGATGGTGGTGACGCTGGGCGAGCAGGGCGCCGTCTATGCGCACTCCGGCGGGGAGAGCGGCTACTGTCCCTCCCAGAAGGTGGACGTCATCGACACCACCGGCGCGGGCGACGCCTTCTTCGCGGGCGTCACCATCGGCCTGACCTACAACAAGAGCCTCGCGGAGGCCTGCGAGATCGGCACGCGCCTGGCCGTCTCGGTCATCGCCACCAAGGAAAACGTCTGCCCGCGCTTCCGCCCGGAGGAATTCGGCCTGCCGACCGTGTAAAAACCGCGCCCCGGTCCGACCGCTTTTTCTGAAAAAGCGGTTGCGCATGCGCCCCTGAGTGTGTTATAATGAATTGTCTGTGTCAACAGCACTATCAGAACAGGAGGTCGTAAACATGCAATTCACCAAGGAAGTCGAAGACATGGTTTGTGTTGCAAAAGGTCCGAAACATGGTCCCGCA
>CAMKAE010000265.1 GCA_946410395.1 uncultured Clostridia bacterium | reverse complement strand
CCGTCGGCGATGAAGTGGTACGGGGCGTCCACGTGCGTGCCGTTGTGGGCGCACATCCGGAAGGCGGTGAGGTTGCACATGGCGCCGTCGCTGATCTTCAGCACTTCCTCCCGCTCCGGGGCCGGATCCCCCGGGTAGACCTGGCAGGAAAACACCTCCTGCGAGATGTCGAAAATCTGCATCCGAATCCTCCTCCGCGGGATCGCCCGCCCTGCTGCTTTCACTATACCACGAATCCGGCCGTGTTGGAAGAGGAAATTGCGGCGCCGGGCACAGCGGCAAAACAGCCGGGAGATCGCTCTCCCGGCTGTCCGGTTTACGGGTTCATGGCCGCGGCTAGCGCGTCATACTCCGCCTGGGTGATGACGTCCGCCTTCAGCAGTTTGGCCAGCAGCCGTTCCCAGGGCGCGGTTTTGGTCTTCGCCGTCTTTGTGGTGGTTTGGCCGGTCGTTTGGGTCCCGGTCTTGCCCTTGGTCTGCTTTTGGGTCTTTGTCTTCGTCTTCTCGGTCTTTGTCTCCATCTTTTCGGCGGATGCCTCTGTGCTCTCTTCCACGGTTTCTTCCGCGGCCTTTTCCGTCTTTCCGGCGGGCTTCTGCGCCGCGAGGGCGGCCTTGATCCGGTCGCAGGTCTCCTGGGAGATGACGCCCTTGCTCACCATCTCGTCAAAGTCGATGGGGCTCTTTTCGGTCTTTTTGCTTCCCCTGGTTTGCGTGCGATGTCCGGGGGTCTTCGCGCCGGCGGACGTTTGCTGCTCCTGGGCAGCCGCCTTTGTCTCCTCTGCGGGAGCCGCCGCGGCCCCCTCCGCCAGCGACGCCGCGCAGACGCTCAGGGTCGCCAGAGCCAGCAGGATCGCAATCAGTTTTTTCATGGGTTTTGCCTCCTTTTGATTCGGGTGTGTTGTCCGGGCTGCGTCGGTCGGAGAGGTGCACGCTTCCGTCCGCGCTCCGGCCATCCTTCCGGATGGGATGCTTTGAGTCTACCCGCCCTGTGTGAAGATTCCGTCACCGTCCGGTGTCCTTTTACGGAATGCTGCCGGAACATCTCCGCCGGGCAGAAACATGCTCCGGCAAATCCGCCTTTACAGCGGAGCACTAGCGTGCTATCATGTGGCTGCGGCTTCCATCTATTTACACAAGTCTGCAGAACGGAGGTTATCCGATGAAAACCCTGCTGCGCAACGGTACGCTCTATGACGGCACCGGCGCCGACGCCTTTGTCGCCGACATCCTCCTGGAGGACGACCGGATCGCCCGCATCGCGCCCGGCCTGGACGTGCCGGCCGACGTGACTGTGGACCTGAAGGGCAAGTCAGTCGCCCCCGGCCTGATCGACGCCCATTCCCACAACGACTGGTTCGCGATCAAAAAAGACCCCCTGCCCTATTTCGAGCCCTTTATCCGGCAGGGGATCACCACCTTCGTGGCCGGCAACTGCGGCGTCTCCGAGATCGGCTTTGACGATCACAACCCCTATATGAGCAAGCTGGGAGCCGGGCTGTTCAGCTTTGACGGCACCACCGGGGCCTACGGCATGCCCGAGGACCTCTTCGCCGCGACAGACCGCAGCATGCCCTGCAACATGGCCGTGCTGGCGGGCCACTGCACCGCCCGGGCCGCCGCGGGCTGCAACGAGAATCGCAGGCCCACCCCGGAGGAGGAGGCCAAAATGCTGGGCCTGCTCGAGAAGTGCCTGCAGCAGGGCGCCGCGGGCATCTCCCTGGGCCTGATGTACAGGCCGGGCCTTTACGCCGACGTGGAGGAGCTCAAAAAGGTGGCCGCCCTGTGCCTGAAATACGACCGGCCCCTGACCGTTCATCCCCGCGCGGAATCGAAGGTCTCCATGGCCTATCCCCAGCTGCTGGGCCGCAGCCACCTGCTCCGGGCCGTGGACGAGCTGGTGGAGATCGCCCGCGGCACCCGCCTGAAGCTGCAGTACTCCCACGCCATCTTTGTGGGCCGGCGCTCCCTGGGCGCGCGCGACGAGCTGCTGCAGATCTTCGATCAGCTGCGCAGCGAGGGCGTGGACGTCATGTACGACATCTACAACGAGTGCGTGGGCGTGTCGGTGATCACGGTGATCCTCCCGGCCTGGTACCAGGGCATGACCCCGGAGGAGCGCCGCAAGCCCCTGACCCGGGCCAAGCTGGCGGTGCTGGTGAAGGCCTCCAGCCTGCTGCTGGGCTTTGGCTTCAAGGATATCCAGGTGGCCTACATCGGCCCGGGCTATGAGCGCTACGAGGGCAAGAGCGTCCACGACATCGCCCGGGAGGAGGGCATCAGCGACCTGAAGGCCTACCTGAAGCTGTGTGAGCTGAGCAACTTCGTGGGCCGGGTGAACATGGGGCCCTACTCCACGCCGGAGATCATCGCCGCCTTTGAGCGCGACCCCCACTGCCTGTTCATCACCGACGCCTGGGTGGAGGAGCACGGTGTGCAGAATCCGGTCCTCTACGACTGCTTCCCCCGGTTCCTGCGGGATTCACTGCGCGGCACGGGCGACTCCCTGCCCAACACGGTCCGGCGGATGACCGGCGCCACGGCCGACCGCTTCCTGCTCCGGGACCGCGGCTACCTGAAAGAGGGTTTCTATGCCGACCTGACGGTTTTTGACGAGGAAGCCCTGCGCAGCGGCACCCCCGGACAGCAGAAGGCCTTCGGCATCGACCGGGTGTTCATCAACGGCCGGCAGGTGCTGACGGATGGCGCCCTGGACACCGAGGCCCTGCGCACATCCGGCCGTGCGATCCCCGTGCGGTGACGCACGCCTTTCCCAATCCAAAACCCCGGCGCGGTTCGCCCTTTCGGCACTGCGC
>CAMKAE010000264.1 GCA_946410395.1 uncultured Clostridia bacterium | reverse complement strand
ACCGCCTGGGCGTGTACGCCATCAAGCAGGAGCTGGAGGACCTGTCCCTGCGCTACATTGACCCCGAGGGCTACCAGGACCTGGTGAACAAGGTGGGCATGAAGCGCCAGGAGCGCACGGACAACATCCGCCTGGTCATCGACGAGCTCTCCGCCAAGCTGGACGAGGCGCACCTGCACTACGACATCGACGGCCGGCCCAAGCACTTCTACTCCATCTACCGCAAGATGGTGATGCAGAATAAGCCCTTCGAGCAGATCTACGACCTGATCGCCATCCGGGTGCTGGTGGACACCGTCCAGGACTGCTATACCGTGCTGGGCATCGTCCACACGCTGTGGAACCAGGTGCCGGGCCGCTTCAAGGACTATATCTCCGTGCCCAAGGCCAACATGTACCAGTCCCTGCACACCACGGTGGTGGGCGGGCGGAAGATCCCCTTCCCCTTTGAGGTGCAGATCCGCACCTGGGAGATGCACCGGGTGGCGGAGTACGGCATCGCGGCGCACTGGCGCTACAAGGAAGGCGGCAGCGACAGCTCGCTGGACAACAAGCTGTTCTGGGTGCGGCAGATCCTGGACTGGCAGAGCGATACCCGGGACTCCAAGGAGTTCATCGACACGCTGAAGACCGACCTGTTCGCCGAGGAGGTCTTCCTCTTTACGCCCAAGGGCGACGTGAAGAGCATGGTGAAGGGCGCAACGCCCCTGGACTTCGCCTATGCGATCCACTCCGGCGTGGGCAACCGCTGCGTCGGCGCCAAGGTCAACGGCCGCATCGTGCCGCTGGACACGGAGCTGCAGACCGGCGACCGCGTGGAGATCATGACCTCCGCCAGCGCCAAGGGCCCCAGCATCGACTGGCTCCGCATCTGCAAGACCGCCCAGGCCCGGGCCAAGATCCGCCAGTACCTGAAAAAGGAGCTGCGGGAGGAGAACATCGAGCTGGGCCGGACCATGGTCGAGCACGAGGCCAAGCGCCGGGGCGTCAACGCGGGCGACCTGATCAAGCCGGAGTTCTGCGAGCCGATCATGCGCAAGTACGGCTTCCAGGAGATGGACGACATCTTCGGCGCCGTGGGGTACGGCGGGATGTCCGCGGCCTATGTGGTGGCGCGGCTGATGGAGGAGCAGCGGGCCAGCCAGCCCGCGCCGCCGCCCAAGCCGGTCGAGTCCCGTCCCGCGGGCCGGGTGAGCCACGGCGTCATCATGGAAGGCATGGACATGGACATCCCGGTGCGCTTCGCCAAGTGCTGCAGCCCGGTGCCGGGGGACGACATCGTGGGCTTCATCACCCGGGGCCGCGGGGTCAGCGTCCACAAGGCGGAGTGCGTCAACGCCCTCTCCGGGGAGAAGGAGCGCCGCGTGGCCGTGGCCTGGGCGGACACGGAGGTCGGCACCTTCTGCGCGTCGATCAAGATCGTGGCCTATGACCACGTGGGCCTGCTGGGCGAGGTGACCACCTTCATCGGAAGCCTGGGCGTGCCCATCCGCAACGCGTCCACCTCGGTGGACCGCAACAAGATTGCCACCATCCGCCTGGTGCTGGAGGTCCGCTCCAGGGAGCAGATGGACAGCGTCATCCGCCAGCTGCAGAAGCGGCAGGATGTGGTGGATGTATTCCGGGTGACCGGCTGAGCGCAGCCGGAAGAGCGCGCTGATTTGCGCAAAGGAAAGGAAGTGCGGCATGAGTCCGGCGACCATCATCAAGTGCCCCTCCTGCGGGGCATCCCTGACCTGGCAGCCCGGCAGCCAGGTCCTCAGCTGCCGTTTCTGCGGCGCGCAGACGCCGGTGAACCAGCTGGATCTCTCCGGGGAGACGCCGGCGCCCGAGCGGGAGCCGGAGCCCCTGAAGGGCTACAAGTGCGAGATGTGCGGCGCGGAGATCATCACCGGCGCCACCACCGCGGCCACCCACTGCTATTTCTGCCACAGCCCCGTGGTGCTGGAGGACCGCCTCAGCGCGGACTTCAAGCCCGACGGCGTGATTCCCTTCCGCATCGAGCGGGAGGAGGCGGAGCGGCAGTTTCAGGCCTACCTGAAGGCACACCGCTTCGTGCGGCACAGCTTTTTCGGCTCGGCGCTGATGGAGGACTTCAGCGGGGTGTATTATCCCTACTGGGTCGGGGACGTGGAAGGCCACGCGGTGCTGGACGGGCAGGGCAAGACGGTCTCCACCGCGGTGCGCGGCAACTATCTCTACACCACCACGCGGCTGTTTCAGCTGCACCGGGAGGGAGAGCTGCGGGCCAAAAACTTCATCCGCAAGGCGCTGAGCAGCGTGGACCGGCAGCTGTCCGACGGCGTGCACCCCTTTGACCTGTCGGACATCAAGCCCTACACGCCCGGCTATCTCAGCGGCTTTCTGGCGGAGATGCGCGACATCCCCAAAGACGGCCCGATGCAGGAGATCGCGCAGGAGGCCCAGGAGCTGGCCGGCAGCATGATGCGCCGCGGCATGAAATACAGCGATGTGAATGCGAATGTGTCCCTGCAGAACCCCGCGGTCACCATGCGCTATGTGCTGCTGCCCGTGTGGGTGCTGATGTACCGGGAAAACGGCGGGAACCAGATCTACAGCTACCTGATGAACGGCCAGACCGGCAAGGTCTGCGGCCGCCTGCCCATCAACACGGGCAAGCTGATGGGCACGGCCGCCGGCATCGGGGCCGCCGTGGCTGGAGCGCTGTGTGCGGGAGGTGCGTGGCTGTGGTAAAGCGAATTGCGTGCTGTGCGCTGCTGGCGGCCTTTGCGCTGCTGCTGGCGTTTCCGGTTCTGTCCCTGGCCGACGAGCGCCCCATGGTGGTGGACCTCGC
>CAMKAE010000263.1 GCA_946410395.1 uncultured Clostridia bacterium | reverse complement strand
GCCGTGGCCACCACTTCCTCCATGGTGGCGTCGGGCTTGCCGTAGGCGATGTTGTCGAAGATGGTGCCGCGGAAGAGCCAGGTGTCCTGCAGCACCATGGCGTAAGCGCCCCGGAGGCTCCGGCGCGTGGCGTCCCGGATGTCCGTGCCGTCCACGGTGACCGCGCCGCCGTCCACGTCGTAGAAGCGCATCAGGAGGTTGATGATCGTGGTTTTGCCCGCGCCGGTGGGACCGACGATGGCCACCAGCTTTCCGGCTGTCGCCTCCAGGCTCAGGTCATGGATGATGCGCCGCTCCGGCTCATAGCCGAAGGAAACGTGCCGCATGGCCACGTGACCCTGCACCTGGTCCAGGACCTGCGCGTCCTGCCGGTCGGCAAGTTCTTCCGTCTCGTCGAGCAGATTGAAGACGCGCTCAGCCGCGGCCAGGGCGGAGAAGAGCTCGTTGATGATGTTGGCGATCTCGTTGATGGGGCCGGAAAACTTGCGGGAGTAGAGGACGAAGGAGGAAATCTGGCCGATGTCAATGCCGTGGTTCATGTAGAGCACAGAGCCGAGCAGGGCGATCAGGCTCAGGGTGATGTTGTTGATGAAGCCCATCGTGGGGCCGATGGTGACGCCGTAGCGGTCCGCTTCCCAGTAAGCCTCGGAGGCGTCGGTGTTCACCCGGTCGAATCGGGCCTCCACGGCCTCCTCGTAGCTGTAGGCCTGGATGGTCTTCTGGCCGGAGAGCATCTCCTCCACGAAGCCGTTCATGGTGCCGTAGTTCCTTGAGCGCCTCGCAAAGCGGGGCTGGGTGATCTTGCGCATACGGGAGGTGTAGATCACCGCGGCGGGAACGCTGATGAGCGCCACCAGGGACAAAAGCGGTGAGATGGAGATCATCATGATCAGCGAGCCGATCACGGTCACGGTGCTGGTGAGGATGGAGACCACGTCCGTGGACATGCAGGTGGAAATCACGTCGATGTCGTAGTTCACGCGGCTGATGATGTCGCCGGCCTGGTGCCTGTCGAAATAGCCCACGGGCAGCCGCATCAGCTTGTCGAACACCTGCTGGCGCATGGCGCGGGCAAAGCGCTTGGAGACATTCACCATCAGCGTGTGGATCAGGATGGTCAGCAGGGAGGCCGTCAGATAGCACGCCAGCATCCGGCCGGCGAAATAGGTCACGCGCTCAAAGTTGACCTTGCCCTTGCCGGCGGCGGCTTCGCTGATCGCGGAGCCGGCCAGGCGCGGCCCCAGGAGGGAGAGCAGGTTGGAGGTGACACACAGCACGGCCACCAGCAGGATCATCCACCGGAAGGGGCCCAGCATGGCCAGCAGGCGGGTCAGGGCGCCGCGCGTGTCCTTGGGCTTCTGCATCACGGTATCGCGTCTGGCCATCTCAGCTCACCTCCCCCATCTGCGTCTCGTAGATCTCCCGGTAGGCGGGGCAGGACTGCAGCAGCTCCTCATGCGTGCCCTGGCCGATGACCTCGCCCTCCTCCAGCACCAGGATCCGGTCCATGGAGAGGATGGAGGAGACCCGCTGGGCGATGACGATGGCGGTACTGTCGGCATGGCGCTCCCGGATGGCCTTGCGCAGGGCGGCGTCCGTCCGGTAATCCAGCGCGGAGGAAGAGTCGTCCAGCACCAGGATCTCGGGGTTGGCCGCGAGCGCCCTGGCGATCAGCAGCCGCTGCTTCTGGCCGCCGGAGAAGTTGGCGCCGGCGATGACGGCCCGGTGATCGTAGCGGTCCGGGTAGCCCTCGATAAATTCCCGGGCCATGGCGTCCGCGGCGGCGGCCTCAAGCTGTCGGTCATCCAGGCTCCGGCCGAAGGCGATGTTCTCCCGGATGGTGTCGGCGAAGATCACGTCGTTCTGAAACACCACGCCGAAGCGCCGCCGGAGCGCGGCCCGGTCCATAGTGCGCACATCGCGGCCGTCCACATATACATGGCCCTCCTGCGGGTCATAGAAGCGCATCAGCAGGTTGATGATGCTCGTCTTGCCGCTGCCGGTGGCGCCGATGATGCCCAGCGTCCCGCCCTTCGGGATGGCAAAGTCGATGTCCAGCAGGCATTTGCGGCGCTCCTGACCGGCAAAGTGCCGGGCGTCCACGGTGCCGGCGCCCTCCTCGGGGGCGTAGCTGAAGGTGACGTGGTCAAACACGATGAAGCCCTCGCGCGTGGCAGCCGGCGCCTCGTCCTCGGTGAGACGGGGCAGGTCGTCCGCGGTTTCCACCACGGCCTGGATGCGCTTGGCGGACGCGTTGGCCTTGGAGAGCATCATGAAAACCCGGTTCAGGCCCATGACGCCCATGAGGATCATATTAAAATATGTAAGGAAAGCGAGAATGACGCCGGGCTCCGTGTCGCCGGCGTTGACCCGTCTCGCGCCGAAGAAGACCACGAGGGTCAGGCCGACGTTGAGGAACAGCGTCACGATGGGCCCGGGCAGCGCCATGATGATCCCGGCCTTGATATCGCGCCGCGCGGTCTCCTCGCTGGCCGCGGCGAAACGGCCGCGCTCATGCTCCTCGCGGCTCAGGGCCTTCACGACCCGGATGCCGGTGATGTTCTCCCGCATGACCCGCACGATGCTGTCCATGCCCTTCTGGACCTGTTCGTAGAGGGGAATGCCCTTCATCGACACAAAGACCACCAGCGCGATCATGATCGGGGCCATGATGCAGAGAATGGCGGCCAGACCGGCGTCCATGACCAGGGTGATGCCGATACCGCCCAGAAGCATGATGGGCGCCCGGATGCCGATGGTCTGCACGGACTGGCAGAAGGACTGGACGTTGTAGGAGTCGGAGGTCATCCGGGAGATCAGGGAGGGGAGGCCGA
>CAMKAE010000262.1 GCA_946410395.1 uncultured Clostridia bacterium | reverse complement strand
CGGCTGGACAACGTGGTGTACCGCCTGGGCCTGGCCAAGACCCGCCGCATGGCGCGCCAGATCGTGGTGCACGGCCACATCCGCGTCAACGGCCAGAAGGTGGACATCCCGTCCTACCAGGTCAAGGTGGACGACGTGATCAGCCTGCGCAAGCGCTCCGAGGAGATGGAGATGTTCAAGAGCCTTCGGGAAGGCACCTCCGTCCTGACCCCCAAGTGGCTGAGCTTTGACGCACCCAACCTTTCCGGCAAAGTGGTGGCCCTGCCCGCCCGCGAGGACATCGACCTGCAGCTGGAAGAGAACATGATCGTCGAATACTACTCCCGCTAAGCCTGACCGGATCGGCGGCCTGAGGAAAAGACGGCTGCCGGTCCCGAACCCAATTGAGGAGGGTAAACGAAATGATCAACGAATTCGAACAGGCGCGCATCGAGTGCGTCAGCGTCGACCAGAACGGCTGTCACGCGATCTTCGTGGTGGAGCCCCTGGAGCGCGGCTTCGGCCACACGCTGGGCAACTCTCTGCGGCGCGTCCTGCTGTCCTCCCTCCCCGGCGCGGCGGTTTCCTCTGTGCACATCGAGGGTGTGCAGCATGAGTTTTCGACGATTCCGGGCGTCAAAGAGGACGTGACCGAGATCATCCTGAACCTCAAGTCCCTGGCCATCAAGCTCTACAGCGACGATGCGGCCCGCAAGACCGTGACCGTCGACGTCACCGGCCCCTGCGAGGTCACCGGCGCCGACATCAAGGCGGACGACGAGGTCGAGGTTATCAATCCTGAGATGCACATTGCCACCCTGAACGAGGACGCGCACCTGCAGATGCAGCTGACCCTCGAGCGGGGCCGGGGCTATGTGAGCGCAGACAAGAACAAGGACGCCAGCATGCCCATCGGCGTGATTCCGATCGACTCGATCTTCACGCCCGTGCGCAAGGTCAACTACACCGTGGAAGACACCCGTGTCGGCCAGATGACGGACTTTGACAAGCTGACCCTGGAACTGTGGACCAACGGCACGCTCAAGCCCGAAGAGGCGGTCAGCGGCGCGGCCCGCATCCTCATGGAGCACCTGTCCCTGTTCGGCGCGCTGACGGATCAGGTGATCCCCGTGAGCATGGCGGCCCCCGAGACCTCCTCCACCGACAAGGTGCTGGAGCTGACCATCGAGGAGCTGGACCTGTCCGTCCGCGCCTACAACTGCCTCAAGCGCGCCAACATCAACACCGTCGCGGAGCTGGTGACGCGCAATCAGGAAGACATGATGAAGGTGCGCAATCTGGGCCGCAAGAGCCTGGAGGAGGTCGAGCAGAAGCTGCAGGCTCTGGGCCTCGGCCTGCGTCCCAACGAAGAGTAAAGCAACCCCATGAAGGAGGAAAAATCCCATGGCATATCAACGCAAGCTGGGCCGCACCGCTTCTCAGCGCAAGGCCCTGCTCCGCAATCAGGTGACCAACCTCATCTGGAACGGCCGCATCGTGACCACCGAGGCCAAGGCCAAGGAAGTCCGCTCCATCGCCGACAAGATGATCACCCTGGCCATCAAGGAATGCGATAACACCGTGGCGCTCACCAAGCAGCACCGCAACGACAAGGACCAGCTCGTCACCCTGGAAGTGGTGAACGACGCGCCCTCCAAGCTGCATGCCCGCCGCCGGATGATGGCTTATCTCTATGACCTGAAGGAAACCCGCCTGGTGGACGAGGACGGCAAGAAGGAAACCAAGTCCGAGTACAAGGAGCGCACCAAGGACAACAAGCATCCTGTGGTGGAGAAGCTCTTCCGCGAGATCGGCCCCAAGTACAAGGCCCGCAACGCGGAGAAGAACTGCGCCGGCGGCTACACCCGCATCATCAAGATGGGCCCGCGCCGCGGCGACGCCGCCGAGATGGTCATTCTCGAGCTGGTTGACTGATCACCGAATCGTTATACACGGTATATACGCAAGCACATCAAAGCAATCAAAAACCCCGCTGCCTCCGCACAAAGGCAGCGGAGTTTTTCTTTTCGTCAATACGGGGCGCGGAACTCCCGCTCCGCCTTGGCCACGGCGTCCTCGAGCGTCATGCCGGCAAAGTGCTGCGCGCCCAGGTAGCGGCCGGAGTGCCCGTCGTCGACGAACACGCCCACCACGATGCCGGGGATCGCGCTCTCCGGGGCGTTGGGGGCATGAGGGCCGCCCAGGTCCGTGCGGCACCAGCCGGGATCCGTCAGGTTGATTAACACGTCGGTGCCCTCCACCTTGGAGCCCAGGTCGATCGTGATCTTGTCCAGCGCCGCCTTGCTGGCCGAATAGCCCGCCTGGCACACGTCCAGGGCGATGCCGCTGGTGGTGTTCAGGATCCGCCCGCTCCCGCGCGCCATCATTCCGGGCAGGAAGTGGTAGCAGATCATGGCCGGCGCGATGGTGTTGACCCGGAAGCTGACCTCGTAGTCCTCCACGGGCGTCTTCAGGTAATCATTGCGATAGGCAATCTGAAGCCCCGCGTTGTTCAGCACGATGTCCACCTGCACGCCGAGGCTGTCAATCTCCGCGAGCATCCGGCGCACCGCGTCCAGGTCGTTGAGATCCGCCGCCACCGCGTGGGCGGATACGCCTTTTTCTTTTACCTCTGCCAGCACTTTCTCCGTGTGGGAGAGGTCCCGGCTGTGCAGGATCAGATTGCAGCCCTTCTCCGCCATAAACAGCGCCGTCAGATAACCGATTCCCCTCGCGGCGCCGGTAATCAGCGCCCATTTCCCCTTGACCTGATACATTTGTTTTCCTCCTTTATATGATCCCCTGTGGGATGATGACAGGAGAGGATGTCTACCGACGCAAGCGGGCGGGAAAACCTCATCCACCGCAA
>CAMKAE010000261.1 GCA_946410395.1 uncultured Clostridia bacterium | reverse complement strand
CTGGAGCACATGAACCTGCACGTGCGGGCCGGGGAGAGCATCGCCCTGGTGGGCCCCACCGGCGCGGGCAAGAGCACGGTCATCAACACGCTCTGCCGCTTCTACAACCTGAACGGCGGCCGCATCCTCCTGCACGGGAAGGACGGCTCCGTCCGCGACATCAGCCGGGTCACCCTGCACTCCCTGCGCTCTCAGCTGGGCATCATGCTCCAGGACAGCTTCATCTTCTCCGGCACGCTGATGGACAACATCCGCTACGGGCGGCTGGACGCCACGGACAGCGAGGTCCGGGAGGCGGCCCGGCGGGTGCGGGCGGACGCCTTCATCAGCAAGCTGCCCCAGGGCTACCGGACCGAGATCAAGGAACGCGGCGGCAACCTGAGCCAGGGCGAGAAGCAGCTCGTGGCCTTCGCCCGGACCCTGCTCTCCGACCCCGCGATCCTGATCCTCGACGAAGCCACCTCCTCCATCGACACCCAGACCGAGAAGCTCCTCCAGGAGGGCATCCAGGAGATGCTCCGGGGCCGCACCAGCATCATCGTGGCCCATCGCCTCTCGACGATCAAGAACTGCGACCGCATCCTCTACATCAGCAACAAGGGCATCGCCGAGATGGGCAGCCACGAGGAGCTGATGGCGAAAAAGGGCCTGTATTACCAGCTCTACACCGCCCAGGTCCGGGAAGCCGCCTGAGCGTACAGCGCACAAAAACAGCGGGGCGTTTGCTCCGCTGTCTTTGTTTGCGCTGTTTTTCGCAGTCATTGCACGTCAAAGCACTCGGGGTGCGCCTCCGCACAGGCCTGAATGGCCTGCCGCAGGGCCGCCGGATCCAGGGGCGTTTCTGGTTCCGCCGGCAGGGGTTCATCCTCGGTCAGGGCGTCGATGGTCTGCGCGTCCAGCCCGTGCAGCGCCAGCCACGCCTCCAGGCGCTCCGCCTGCTCAGGAAGCCCCAGGATCCGCAGACTCTGCGGCGCCCGCAGGGCATAAGCGCTGCCCGCGTGGCACACAAAGGTCCCCAGCCCGCCGTCGGTCAGCTCCAGGAAGAGCACTGCCCCCACGGCCATGGCGCCCGTCTCCGGGGCATGCCGGTCGAAATCCTCCTCGTCGCCGGGGTCCACGGGCAGGCTCAGGCAGGCCTGCAGGCAGCTCTCCCAGGTGCGGAAGGGCGGCTTCGGCAGCGGCCCGGTCTCGATGACGGGGGCGGAAACGCCCAGGGACGCCATCACCTGCCGCCGGATCTCGGTCTCGTCAAAGGGTTTTCCGTCCCGGTCTACCATGCCCAGGGCCCTGAAAACATCCGCCATGCGCATCCGGATCCCCTCCTTTTTCTTCTCTGCCTTGAGTTTAGCATCGGACGCAGGGATCTGTCAAGCACTGGAAACGCCGGAGGAACATAACTTTTTTCTCACATACTTGACAGATGGGAAAAACCTCTGTAAAATAATGTTGACCGGCTGTGGAAGGGCCTTTCGGGGCCGCCTGGCTGTTTTCCATAGACATTCTGTAAGACTCCGCGCGCGATCCGTCGCGCCCGTCATCGGCGGCCGGTTCTGTCCGCCGCCCGTGAAAATGCAGAGGAGCGCCCGCCTATCCCATCGGGGCGCCGCCTCAGCCGTGAACCGGGGTTCCCCGGGCCGGTGCCGTTTTTGTTGACACAGTGTGTCTGCGCTTTTGCGCGGATGTGTCCTTGCAAAGCAGCCTGCAGCCGTGCGGTTTATCCGACACGGTTTTTGCCGGTTCCCTGAATTTGCAATCAGATCACAAAGGAAAAGGAGGTAATCGGTCAGGATGATGAGTGTAATTCTTGCCATTGTGTTGATCATCGCCGCGCTGGCCCTGGGCGGATGCGTGGGCTTTGTCTACCGCAAGCAAGCCGTGGAAAAGAAGATCGGCCGCACCGAAGAGCTCGCGGCCCGGCTCTATGACGACGCTGTCCGCAAGGCGGACGAATACAAGAAAGAAAAGATCCTGGAAGCCAAGGAAGAGATCCTGAAGGAAAAGGCCGAGAACGACCGCGAGAAGGCGGAGAACGACAAGGAAATGCGGGAGCGCCGCGCAGAGGTGCAGCGGGGCGAGCGCAGGCTGATCCAGCGGGAAGAAACCCTGGACAAGAAGTCCGACAACCTGGAGGCCCGGGAGGAAGCCCTCAACAAGCGCGAGGAAGGCCTGACCGAGCGGAGCAAGGAGATCGACAAGATCGAGGCGGACGCCCAGGCCCTCTACGACAAGCAGCAGGGCGAGCTGGAGCGCATCGCCTCCCTGAGCCAGGACGAAGCCAAGCAGATTATCATGGAGCGCGTGCAGAAGGAAGCCTTCCACGACGCGGCGGCCTCCGTGCGCGACATTGAGACCAAGGCCAAGGAGGAGGGCGAGAAGAAGGCCCGGAATATCATCGCCCTGGCCATCCAGCGCTGCGCCGCGGATCACGTGGCGGAGAGCACCGTCTCGGTCATCAACCTGCCCAACGAGGACATGAAAGGCCGCATCATCGGCCGCGAGGGCCGGAACATCCGCGCCCTGGAGACCGCCACCGGCGTGGAGCTGATCATCGACGACACCCCGGAGGCCGTGATCGTCTCCGCCTTCGACCCGGTGCGGCGTGAGATCGCCCGCCTGGCGGTGGAGCATCTGATCACCGACGGCCGCATCCATCCCGCCCGCATCGAGGAGATGGTGGAGAAGGCCAAGAAGGAAGTGGATCAGCAGATCCGCGAGGCCGGCGACAACGCGGTCTTCGAGACCGGCATGAACGGCATCCACCACGAGCTGGTCAAGCTGCTGGGCCGCCTGAAGTACCGCACCTCCTACGGCCAGAACGTGCTGAAGCACTCCATCGAGGTCAGCCACCTGGCGGGCCTG
>CAMKAE010000260.1 GCA_946410395.1 uncultured Clostridia bacterium | reverse complement strand
TTCCAGAACGCCCTGGCCTGCGCCCAGCGGGTCTTCGCCCTGCTGGATGAGGAGGAGCAGGTTCCCGACGCGCCCGGTGCCGTGGACCTGGCCGGCGCGAAGGGCCTCATCACCCTGAAGGATGTGTCCTTCCGCTATGTGCCGGACCGGCCGCTGATCGAGGGCTTCTCCCTCGATGTCCGCCCGGGCCAGCGCATCGCCATCGTGGGCCCCACCGGCTGCGGCAAGACCACGCTGATCAACCTGCTGATGCGCTTCTACGACACGGACAGCGGCGTCATCGAGGTGGACGGGCATCCGGTCCGCTCCCTGACCCGGCAGTCCCTGCGCCGCAGCTGGGGCATGGTGCTGCAGGACACCTGGCTGCGGGAGGGCACGGTCCGGGAGAACATCGCCTTCGGCCGCCCGGATGCCACCGACGGGGAGATCATCGCCGCGGCGAAGGCCGCCCGCATCCACTCGTTCATCACGCGCCTTCCCCGGGGCTATGACACAGTCCTCTCCGGGGACGGCGAGGGCATTTCCCAGGGCCAGAAGCAGCTGCTGTGCATCGCCCGGGTCATGCTCACCCTGCCCCCGATGCTGATCCTCGACGAGGCGACCTCCTCCATCGACACGCGCACGGAGATCAACATCCAGGCCGCCTTTGCCCGGATGATGCAGGGCCGCACCTCGTTCATCGTCGCCCACCGCCTCTCCACCATCCGGGAGGCCGACGTGATCCTGGTCATGCGCGACGGCCACATCGTCGAGCAGGGCAGCCACGAGAGCCTCATGGCCGCGAACGGCTTCTACGCCGGGCTATACAACAGCCAGTTCTCGGCATAGGGCGTCGGCTTCGTGTGTTTGTAATAATTGCGAAATAAATAGGATATATTTTGATGTTGCCCGTTGACACGGCGCGATCGCATATGTTATACTGGAATGCCGGAATGTATTTTGGCATGCCGGAAGCGAGAAAGACTGGCGGAGGGAATCGCATGGCGACAGAAAGCCGCGTGCAGCCGGCGGGCAGCACGGAGAAGGATGATCGCGACGGTATGGAGATCGACCTTGTCGAGCTGCTGTACCGCCTGCTGGAGAAAGCCCGTTACATAATCCTGGCAGCCCTGTTGGGCGCTTTGATCATGGCCGTATACACGTTCCGGTTTGTCACACCCACTTACACAGCCGTGAGCAAACTGTATATCGTCAACCCGAAGGACTCGGTGATCAACCTCAGCGACCTGCAGCTGGGCAACAACCTTGCGGACGACTATGTTGAAATCTTCAACACAAGAGACATGAGCGCCGCGGTCAAGGCTGATCTGAATCTGAGCTACTCCGTCAACCAGATCAAGCGGATGGTCTCCGTCAGCAGGCAGACCAACACCCGGATCCTGTACATCTCCGTGGTCTCCCCCAACCGGGAGGAAGCGCGGGATATGGCCAACGCCTTTGCCCGGCAGGCGCAGATCCTCATCCCGGAAAAGATGAAGGGCAACGAGCCCACCTTCTTCGAGCTGGCCGAGACGCCCACCGCGCCCAGCGCGCCCAACAAGGTCCGGAACATCGCCCTGGGCTTTATCCTCGGCGCCCTGGTCGCCATCGTGGTGCTCGTGGTGCAGTTCATCGCGGATGACCGGATCCGCAATGTGGATATGCTGGAGAAGCGGCTGGGCCTGCCCGTGCTGGGCATGATGCCCGCGATGGGCACGGAGAACGACGATGTGTCCTCGCATCACAACAATCATAAAGAGCGCAGCCATCGCTCCGGCAGGAAAGGCGGCAGGGCATGAGACAGGCAACCATCAACAAGCTGGATCCTCTGGATTACGCCGGCACGGAAGCGATGAACACCATCTGCACCAACCTGACCTTTGCCGGCCGGGATCTGAAGAAAATCGTCTTCACCAGCAACACGATGTCGGAAGGCAAGAGCTTTCTGGTGATGCACATCATGCAGAACCTGGCGCGGCGCGGCAAGCGGGTGGTGCTGGTGGACGCCGATATGCGCCGCTCCTTCCTGGTGCGCCGCCACCGCATCGAGACCGACGGCGAGATGCTGGGCCTCGCGCACTTCCTGGTGGGCCAGTGCGCCCTGGGCGACTGCCTCTATGAGACCAACCTGCACGGCGCGTGCATCATTCCCGCCGGGCGGGATGTCACCAACCCCATGAGCCTCATCGACTCGGAGTATTTCACCGGCATGCTCAACGACCTGGCGGCCAACTTCGACGTGGTGCTGGTGGACGCGCCCCCGGTGGGCATGGTCATCGACGCGGCGGAGATCGCCGCCAGCTGCGACGGCACCGTCCTGGTGGTGGAGTACACCAAGACCCACCTGCGCGACCTGCAGGACAGCATGCGGCAGATGCAGCACAGCGGCAAGCCCATCCTGGGCTGCATCCTCAACAAGGTGAAGTTTGACACCATCTCCTCCAAGAAGTACTACAACAAGGGTTATTATCACCACTACGCCAGCGGCTACTACAAGCACGACGACGGCAAGCAGGACAGCGGGAAGTGAACGCTGACAGGCGCCGCGGCATCCGCGGACGGCGGAATCATTCAGACGGCGGAGGCCCAGCGCTTCCGCCGTGTTCTTTCTTTCAGACGCTTTCCTGTGAAAAAACGAAGTTTTTTCATTCATGGTATAAATACTACTTCGTACGATTTTCGGTTCTTTCCCCGCGGGCTGCGGCGTGACGGCTGGAGGGATGCGCATGACGGACGAAATGACCCTGGCGCGGGCCCGGAAGGGGGATCCGGCGGCCTTCGAGGCCCTGGTGACTCCCCACGAGCAGATGCTGTGGCGGGTCTGCTGGCGGATGCTCGGAGAGGCCGAGGAGGCCCGGGACGCCCTGCAGGAAACCATGGTGAAGGCCTGGCGGA
>CAMKAE010000259.1 GCA_946410395.1 uncultured Clostridia bacterium | reverse complement strand
TTATTTCAGTTCCACGGTCAGGGTCACGCTGGAGGTGAAGCGCAGGCCGTCGGCGATGATGGTGGTGCCGGCGTCATATTCCGCCTCCTCCACCACGTCCCCCATGGCGCGCTTGCTCATGGTGACGCCGCTGTAGGAGCCGTAGCCCTCGGTCAGCGACACAACCTTGCCCACGCTTCCGCCGCAGGCCGCGGCAACCAGCTCCGCCTTGCGGCGCGCCTCGGCGATGGCCGCGGTCAGCGCCTGGTCGCAGGCGTCCCCGGCAGCAGCGGAGGTGAAGGTGATGCCGTTGCAGGCGTTGGCCCCGGCCTTGAGCGCCGTGTCGATCACCGTGCCGGTGAGGTTGAGATCGCTGAGCCTGACCGACAGGCTGTTGCTCACCTGATAGCCCCGGACCGGCACGCC
This sequence comes from uncultured Clostridia bacterium, assembly GCA_946410395.1. GTDB lineage: Bacteria > Bacillota > Clostridia > Christensenellales > Aristaeellaceae > RUG11272. The sequence goes on along the minus strand of CAMKAE010000259.1, from coordinate 2,481 downwards.
GTTTTCGCTCGCGACGGTGTAATCATAGATCGGCGTCACATAGTAGTGGTCGGTGGTGATGTCCTTTTCGTCGATGCCCAGCGCCTTCAGCGCCGCGATCACCGCCTCCAGCTTGGCCGCGTTGCCGGCGGCGGCCGCCGTCACTTCCTTGTCCAGGGTCTCCACGCCGATGGACACCACCGCGGCATCCGCCTCCACGGTCACCGTGGCCGTGCCCGTCACCGTGATGGTCCGGTCATCGTCCGCCAGTCCCAGCCCCGGCACCAGGGCCACACAGCACAGCACCAGCGCAAACAGCATGAATCTTCTCATAGAAAACCCTCCTTCGTTCTGAGCTTCCATCTATTTAACGCAGGATCCCGCTTTTTTGTTCCCGTCTTTTTATGTTTTTGCCTGAATGCGCCTGTCTCCGGCGCCGGAAACAGGCCCTTGACGAAAAGCGAAAAATGTGTATAATGAACGTGCTGGTTATGGAGAGATGGCCGAGCGGTTGATGGCGCTGGTCTTGAAAACCAGTGATGCCGAAAGGCACCGGGGGTTCGAATCCCTCTCTCTCCGCCAGCTTTTGCAGGCCATGGAGAAGTACCCAAGTGGCCGAAGGGGCTCCCCTGCTAAGGGAGTAGTCGGGTTACACCGAGCCCGGGTTCAAATCCCGGCTTCTCCGCACATGATACCCCGCATCCACCGGATGCGGGGTATTTTTGCGCGTCTCTTCCGATGCACTTCCCTGGATCCGGATTCAAAAAAACATTGACAGCGCATAGAGGGCTTTGGTATAATTAATTTGGTTAAATGTATTATTGTGCTCAAGTTTTGCCGCACGTGAGGCAAGCCGAGTTTCGGGAAGGGGATGTCCCCTCCCGTGAGCAACCCAAATTGTGAACGCCCGGAGCCGAAACCGACCTTATTGATTCACGAAAGGATGAGGCTCGTGAAAACCAGCATCAAAATGCGCAGAATCACGGCCCTGCTGCTGGCCCTGGTTCTGATCTTTGGCCTTGTGTCCATCGCCTCGAACGAGGACGAGCCCAAGGAGGAAAAAGTATACAGCGACTGGGTGAAACCCGGCGCGTCGCCCGAACCGCTGACCGCGGAGGGCCCGGACTACCTGATCCGCGTCTGGCCCGCGGGCGATACCCGGCTGCCGGAGGGCGCAGTGCTCTCCGCCGCGGAGATCACCGACAGCGGAGCATATGAGGAGCAGGTGGTCAGCCGCATCGGCATCGACGCGGAGGACCTGGAAACCCTGCGGGTCTTTGACCTGGCGATCCTGGCGGACGGCGCGAAGGTGGAGCCGGAAGGCTCTGTCCGCGTCGAGATCCGGATGCAGGTGGAGGGCGACCGGGTTTCCGTGGTTCACTTCCCCGACGCACCCGTGCGCCGGACGCAGACCAAGAGCGTCGGCCGCAAGGGCGCTGCCCCCGCGGCCGGCGTCCCAGAGGAGCTGCCCGTCACCCTGGATGACGGCGCAATCAGCTTTGAGACCGGCAGCTTTTCCGCCTTCGCGGTGGTGGGCTATCGGCTGGAGCGCCTGGTCATCGCCAGCGACGGCATCGCTTATCTGATCTCCGTGACCTATACCGCCGACGCGCAGATCCCGGATGGCGCGCAGCTGGACACCGCGGAAGTGTCCGCGGATGATCCCCGGTATGCAGCCTTCCTCGAGCAGTCCGCCCGGGCCATTGGCTGCGCGCCGGAGGACCTGACCCATAGCCGCCTCTTTGACATCGCCATTCTCTCCCCCGAGGGCGAGAAGGTGGAGCCCGCCGCCTCGGTACAGGTGCGAATCGAATACGCGGACCCGCTTCAGTTTGATGACACCCAGCGCTTCTACGTCGTACACATGGCCGAGGACGGCACAGAGCTCCTGGTGCCCGCCACCGCCGGCTCGCAGGAAGGCCAGATCGACACCTTCACCTTTGACGCAGCCTCCTTCTCGCTTTACGGCATTGTGTCCTCCGACGCGACGGGCAGCCTGGACGGCAAGACTTTTGCCATGGTCTGTGCTAACACCATGAATGCCGTCCTGTCCTCGTCCAGTTCGAGCAGCGCCTCGCGGCTTGGCGCCCTGAATGTGACGGAGTCTGGAACAGGCGAATACCTGCATGCCTCAGGCGACCTGGAGCTATGGACCTTTAAAGACGCCGGCAACGGTCAGTATTATATCCAGGCATCAAACGGACTGTATCTGAATATCAACGGCACGAACAACAGGGGCAGTGTGACCGTGAGTGAGACTTCCCAGGCGCTCAACGTCACCCAGGGCACCGGAAACCGTGCCGGCCTGGTCCGGATCACGAACGGCAGCGGCATCGCCATCAATAACTACAACGGAACAACCGCTGACGGTTTCGGCACTTACAACGACAATGGCGCCAACGAATGGTTTAGGCTTTACAGCGTGAAGGATTTGGGCCTCTTCAACGGGCAGAAGATCAGCGTTCAGGATATGCTGGACGCCCAGCAGGTCATCATCTACCG
>CAMKAE010000258.1 GCA_946410395.1 uncultured Clostridia bacterium | reverse complement strand
CCGCCCGCATCCGCTCCAGGATCCGGGTGTGGATATCTCCGGCTACCAGCCCGAAGAAGGCCGGGATGTTGCCCTTCACCAGCGTGCAGTACACCTCCCGCCGCTTGTGATCCACCTCGTCCACCGCCCAGACACGGCCGGCGATGGCGATCTTGTCGCCCACGGGCGGGGGCTTGACAATGGTGCCCAGCTGCTCCGAGCCTGCCCGGACAGTGTACTCGATGTTCTCCTGAAACACGGCGTAGAATTTGTAGCTGTTGACGATTCGCTCCCCGGCGAGGCCCAGGATCAGTCCGCCGTTCTCCGTGCGGCTGATGTGCTCGGTCTCAATCAGGTGGCGCAGCAACAGCCGGAAGTCATCTTGGGTGATGCGGTGAAAGCAGCTCAGGGTCAGAACCCGGGAGGCCAGCTCCGCCGGCGTCATCTCCCCGCAGGAGGCCAGGGTGCTCATGGTCTGGTGATAGAGCAGGCTGTAGGGCAGGCGGTCCATGCGCGGCGGCTCCACGAAGCGCTCCTCCGCGTAGAGCTGCACCAGCGCAATGCCCTGGAGCAGATACCAGGGGATGCTTTCCGGCAGCATGGCTCTGGCCTCCTGATGATCCTCACGCATGACGAACCACATCTCGGAGGGATCGCCCCGGCGGCCGGTGCGGCCCATGCGCTGCAGAAAGCCGGACACCGTGAAGGGCGCGTCGATCTGGAAGGCCCGCTCCAGCCGGCCGATGTCGATGCCCAGCTCCAGGGTGGCCGTGGCGCAGACGGACATCAGGGACTCGTCGTCCTTCATCTCCTCCTCGGCGCTCTCCCGGTAGGAGGCGGAGAGGTTGCCGTGGTGGATCAGGAAGCGGTCCGGTTCCCGGTTGACCTCGCAGTACTGCCGCAGCAGCTGGCAGACCGATTCGCACTCCTCCCGGGAGTTGGTGAAGACCAGGCACTTCCGGCCCTTCGTGTGCTCGAAGATGTAGCCGACGCCCGGGTCGGCGGTCTCCGGCGCGTGATCGGAGGGCACCTCCCGGAGCGGCGTGTGCTCCGGCGTCGCCCTGCCCTCGTCCGCCTGAGGCGGGGTGTTGTAGAAGTGCTCCATGCTCAGCCGCCAGACCTCCCGGCCGCCGTCGAACCGGGGGATGACGGTGTCCCTCCCGCTTCCGGCCGCCAGGAGCCTGCCCGCGTCCTCCGGGTTGCCGATGGTGGCGGAGAGGCCGATCCGCCGGGGCGCGCAGCCCGCCAGGCGGCACAGGCGCTCAATCAGGCAGAAGGTCTGCAGCCCCCGGTCCGCCCGCAGCAGGGCGTGGATCTCATCGATGACGATGAAGCGCAGGTCGCCGAAGAGCGACGGGATCTCCATATGCTTGTTGATCAGCAGTGCCTCCAGAGATTCCGGCGGGATCTGCAGAATGCCGGCGGGATGCTTCAGAAGCTTTTGTTTTTTGGAAGCCGCTGCGTCCCCATGCCAGCGGGTCACGGGAATGCCCGCCTCCTCGCACAGCTCGTTCAGCCGGCCGAACTGGTCGTTGATCAGCGCCTTCAGCGGGGCGATGTACAGCACCCCCACCGAGCTGGACGGGTTCTCCTCCAGTAGTGTCAGGATGGGAAAGAAGGCCGCTTCCGTCTTGCCGGAGGCGGTGGAGGCCGTCAGCAGCACGTTGTCCTCCGTGCCGAAGATAGCCTCGCCCGCGGCGTTCTGCACAGCCCGCAGGCTCTGCCAGCCGGAGCGGTAGATATAATCCTGAATAAACGGCGCATAGCGTTCAAACACATTCATAGCGTAAACTCCGCATAGCCGGCTTCCGTTTGATCGGAAACGGCCTCCGATTTTGCAAAAGCAAAGTCCTCCGACTGAAGCAGTCTGGTGAGGGTCTGCTCCGGGTGCTGGTAGAGAAGATCCAGCAGCTCGATGAAGTCCCGGATGACTTCCCGGGGCGTGATGTGCTCATCCGCGCCGATGCGGCTGTATTCCGTCTGAATGAATGCGGCCAGGTCACCGGTGCCGAGCTTCCGGTTATGGCTGTAGAGCCCCGCGTGCATGTCCGCCAGCTTTTCGCACAGCACCAGCATTTCCTCCGCCGTCAGCGGGTCCAGGCGAATGACGGGAGCCAGCAGATCCCGCGCGCCGGGCCTGGAGAAGCGCCCCTCCGCCAAACGGGAGCGCAGAGCCTCGTAGCTGTAGATGCCCCGGCGCTTGTCCTCCAGGGCTTGAGGCGTCGCGCCCATAAGGATGCCCAGGTACTTCGCCTTGCCCTGGAGGGTGTCGTTGTACATGGTCAGGAGCTTCTCGTAGTTGTACTGCCGGGTGACACTGTTGGGGATCTTGTAGAGGTTCACCAGCTCGTCCACCATGATCATCATGCCCTGATAGCCTGCCAGCCGGAAGAAGGCGGCGAAGAGCTTCAGGTAATCATACCAGTCGTCGTCCGTGATGATGATGCTGACGCCGAGTGCCTCCCGTGCCGCGGTTTTGGTCGCGTATTCCCCCCGGAACCAGCGAAGCACCCTGCCCTTCATGTCATCGTCGCCGTTCACATAGGCACGGTAGTAGGCGGAGAGCAGCCGGCCGAACTCAAACCCGTGCACCAGCTCGCTGACGGAGGCGGTAACCGCGAAGATCCTCCGGTCCGTGGCCGCGGCCAGAGCCGGGTCGTCCGCGGACAGCCCCGTTTCCTGCATGGCCTCGCTCTGCACAGCGCTGATCCATCGGTCCAGCACCAGCGACAGCGCGCCGCCCTCCGGCTTTGTTTTGGTGGAAAGGTTGCCGATCAGCTCCCGGTAGGTGGCCAGTCCCTGCCCATGGGTGCCCTGCAGGCGGCGTTCAGGGGAAAGGTCGGCGTCCGCCACGATGAAGCCGCGCTCCATCACATAGTTGCGGATGGTTTGCAGCAGGAAGCTTTTGCCGCTGCCGTAGCG
>CAMKAE010000257.1 GCA_946410395.1 uncultured Clostridia bacterium | reverse complement strand
TGACATCGAAAAAGCCACCAAGCTGGCCCGGGGCATGATCACCCGCTACGGCATGAGCGAATTCGGCATGGTGGCTTTGGAGACGGTGAACGGGCAATATCTGGGCCAGGACGCTTCGCTGGCCTGCAGTCCGGCCTACGCCGAGAAGATCGACGACCAGGTGGTCGCGCTGGTCGGCCAGGCAAGGGCGAAGGCGGACCGGATCCTGCGGGAGAATGAGGCCAAGCTGCACGAGCTGGCAGCCTATCTGCTGCAGAAGGAGACCATCACGGGCGAGGAATTCATGCGGATCCTGAAGCCGTGACAAACACGAAACCCGGCGGCGCGCCGCTCATCCGAGCAGCGCCGTCCCGATCAGGGCGCCGGCCATGCCGCACTCCAGCAACAGGGGTGCGGCTTTGTAAATCAGCAGGGAAGCGGGGAGAAGCTCCGGCTTTAGCCCCTGCAGCAGCACCAGGGCGGTCAGCAGGGCCGCTGGCACCCACAATAGCCGGGCGAAGGGCACCCGCCGGCGGGTGGCGCCGCCCGCCAGGGGCAGGAGCGACAGGGCCAGGCCGGCCAGCAGCCCGAAGGCGGCGTTCCCCCAGAAGTCCGCGGGCTCCAGAGCGCCGAAGGCGATCAGCAGCGCCATCACCAGCAGCAGCGGCAGGGCCATGACCATCAGCTTTCGCAGGAACACGCCTCACACCTCCCCGAGCGCGCACTGCCAGCGGCCGGAGGCGCCGCAGGGCAGCACGCCGCCGGCGGTCACCGGCAGGCACAGCTCCTGCGCGTCGGTGACGCCGCCGTGCTTAGCCGCCACACAGCGGCCGATCAGGTTGCCCAGCACGCTGGCCTGAAAGCCGGTCGTATAGCTGTTGATGAGGAAAAACAGGGGGGTGTCGTTGAGCACCGCGGCGCAGGTCTCCACCAGGCCGAAGAGCTCGTTCTCGAGCTTCCACACCTCGCCGGCGGGTCCCCGGCCGTAGCTGGGCGGATCCATCAGGATGCCGTCATAGCGGCTGCCCCGTCGGATCTCCCGCTGCACAAAGCGCAGGGCGTCCTCGACGATAAAGCGGAAGCGCGTCTCGGGCAGGGCGTTGAGCTCCCGGTTTTCCTTGGCCCACTGCACCATGCCCTTGGCGGCGTCCACATGGGTCACATGCGCGCCTGCCGCGGCGCAGGCCACCGTCGCGCCGCCGGTGTACCCGAACAGGTTCAGCACCCGCACGTCATCGCGGCCGCTCCCGCGGATCAGCCGGTCCATCCACAGCCAGTTGGCTGCCTGCTCCGGAAACAGCCCCGTGTGCTTGAAGCCCGTGGGCCGCACCCGGAAGCGGAGTTCCCCGTGCCGGATCTCCCACGACTCGGGCAGCCTTGTCCGGAATTCCCAGCTGCCGCCGCCCCGCTCCGAGCGGTGATACACGGCCTGGGCCTTTTGCCACAGGTCGGGCCGCTGCTTTGGCCAGATGGTCTGCGGATCCGGCCGGCGCAGGATCACGCTGCCCCAGCGCTCCAGCTTTTCGCCGTCGCCGGTGTCCAGCACTTCATAGTCTTCCCAGGTGTCGCACAAAAACATCAGGCATCGTCCTCCGCTGTGTCCCATCTCGTCAGGATATCGCCGTGCAGGCGGATGAGCCGGTCCACCACGTCCAGGGCGTAGAGCCGGTCCACACCGTCCAGGGCCGGGTCGCTCTCGATGTACTCCCGCAGGGCTTCGCGATCGCCCGTGCCTGCCGCCGCGGCCAGGCGGTTGGCGGCGTCGATATCCAGGCACAGGTCTGCCAGCGGACCGGGCAGGCGGATCTCCTCCGGCTGCTCGACGCCTTCGCGCAGGGTCAGTGGCGCCTCGATCACCGTGGCCGCGGGCAGGTTGGCCACGGCATTTTTGCCGTTGAGGCGCACAACGGCATCCAGGCGCAGGTCCCGCTTTTCCAGCACGGCCAGGGCCAGCTGCACCGGCCGGGCGGCCGGGGCGCCCGAGAGCAGCAGCAGCTGGGCCGCCTGGCCCTCGGGATCGGACAGGCCCTTGTCGGCGGCGGTGTTCATGCGCAGGATGCGCTGCTTGCGCTGCTCCACCGGCTCCGCGAGCCGTGGGTCCGGGTCGGGCATATAGTCGGCCTGCGCCGCCATCAGGGAGGCGTGATCGGGGATGCTGCCCACCGGCACGGCCTCCAGCAGGTCCAGCCAGCGCCGGGCCAGCCGCCCGCACTTGCCCTCCGCGCAGCGCTCATTGAGCTCCGGCAGCAGGGAGAGGCCCGTCTTCCGGTCGCGCAGGGCTGTCAGGAAGGTGAAGTCGGGCAGGCCCGCGGCCTGGGCCTCGGTGTCCTCGGGCTTCACGCCCAGTTCCCGGCAGAGCCAGGCGAGGCCGCCTGGGCCCGTGCGCCAGCCCTGTGTCAGGCCGAAGCACCGGAAGCCCTGCCGGGCAAAGAGCGCGGCGGTCCGGGCCACCGGGGAGCCCAGGGTGATGACCAGGGTGTCCGGGCAGTCCCGCCGCATGGCTTCGCACAGGTCCAGGATCTGCTCCGCCTGGCGCAGCGTGTGCATCAGGCCGCCGATGCCGCCCAGCACCCGGGCCTGATCGCTGAGGCCGGGATCGTCCTCCGTCAGCCCGGAGAGGGCCTCCCGGTCCATCCGGAAGCGGCTGGCGGCCATGGGATCCCCGGCGTAGATCACCGCGTCGGCTCCGGCCAGGGCGGCGTCGCGGTCCGGAGTGACGCTGACGCGTCCGCGGCCGGCCTTTCGGGTCACGGCGGCGCCGTAGCGCGCCATCAGATCCCGCATGGCGTCGTTCTTTTCCTGCAGGGCCGCCTCCGCGTCCGCGCGGCCGGCAAAAAACAGGTCCGCCAGCAGGGAGGGCAGCAGGGCCGGGATGTCCTGGCCCATCAGCGCGATTTTCATCTCAGCAGGCCTCCGTTTTCTTTTTATCGCCCA
>CAMKAE010000256.1 GCA_946410395.1 uncultured Clostridia bacterium | reverse complement strand
TGGGATTCCGGGACGCGGGCCATGGACAGCGCTTGGACCCCCAGCCCCGGCAGGGCCGCGTAGAGGGCGCGGCCCACGGAGCAGTCCCGGTACACCGGCGTGGCGTAGTCCAGGGTGATCCGCAGCCCGTCTTCCTCCGGCCGGCCGATCAGCAGACCGGCGGCCTCGCTGCCCTCCAGCACCACAAAGGCCCGCTCCCCGCCGGCCTGGAGGCCCTCAGCGCTGAAATCGGGAAAGTTCGCGGCGATGTCCTCCCGGTAGCGCTCCAGCAGATACCGCACCCAGGCGCTGTCCGGGCTGTCCTCGTATACGTCGAAGTGCCGTGCAGGCTTGCGCAGGCGCAGCAGATGATACACGTTGATGCCCACCAGGGCGATGTTCATCACCGCCGTGGGATAGGAGCGGATGATCAGCGCGTACACAGAGAAAATCAGCGACCCGGTCAGGTTGATGACCCGCAGACGCACCACGGATTTCATGAGCATTGAGACCAGCACCAGGGCCGATCCCAGATAGCCTACCGCTTCGACCCAGTTGATATCCACGCGCACACCTCCCGAATCCGCATCAGCCTGTCCGTCACAGGCTGCCGCCCAGGTTTTCCAGCGTGTCGATGACCACGACGCAGTCCTCGCGGACGTTCTGCATGACCAGCTTCATGATGTTCTCCGGCAGGGCCACGCAGCCGCCGGTGTAGGGCTTCACGGGCCCGAAGCAGTGTAGGAAGATCGCGGAGCCCCGGCCCGGGGTGCCCTCCTCGTTGAAGCTGATGTTCAGGCAGTACTGGTACTGGTATTCATAGTCCACGATGTGCTCGCTGTCATCCATGACCAGCTCCGGCACGTCGCGGATGTCCACCATCTGATTGTACTGCCGCTCGGGGTCGCCGGACCAGTAGGTGTTGTCATCCACCTGGAAATAAGGGATAGTGCAGCCGGGGTCGGCTGCGATGCCGAAGGCCTTGTTGAAGCGGTAGACGCCGATGGGGGTCTGCCCGCAGCCCTCCGCGTGGTCCGCGTCGAGGCACAGGCCGTTTTTGCCCACAAAGCCCGGGGTGGAGAGAATCTGCTTCCAGCTGCCGTCCACGTCGCGCCGGTGCATGGAGATCGTCGCGGTGGTCTTGTCCATGCCCAGGCCCGCCACCACAAAGAGCTGGGTCACGCCCTCATCCTGCGCGGCCGGGAGGTTCGCCACCCACGCGGGGGAATCGGTCTCCGGCTGGATGTCGGCGTGCAGCCCCTCCGCGGCGGCAAAGCCCACCGCCAGCACGGCGGCCAGGGTCAGAAGAATGAAGAAAACGCGGTTGCTCATGATGATTGCCTCCTTTATTTATTTGCCGCAACTGTTCAGTCCTGTCAGGAAACCTCTCCACCGCAAGCGGTCCCCCTCCCCTTTCAGGGGAGGCTTTGAGTAACTTTAGACCCTTGTCTCCCCTGAAAGGGGAGATGTCGCCGCAGCGACAGAGGGGTTTCAGGCAAAGCAAATCGTACGACTGAATAGATACTATTTGCCTTGATTCCGGATGGATCGTTTTACAGCGACGCATACATGGACGCCATGAGTTTGGGGATGAAGCGGTAGTGGTCGCCGGGCAGGTTCGTCGTCAGGTAGACGCAGGTCAGGCGCTCCTTCGGATCCACGCAGAACCAGTTGCCGAAGGCGCCGTCCCAGCCCCACTCGCCCACGGAGCCGTTGATGTCCGCCACCTCTGGGTTGGTCATCACCCGGACCCCGAGGCCGTAGCCGTAGCCCCGCTGGGTGTCCCAGCTGTGGGTGGCCTGCTGCTGTGGGGTCAGGTGATCCGTGGCGATCAGGTCCACGGTCTTGCGCCCCAGGATCCGCACTCCGTCCAGGGTGCCGCCGTGCAGGAGCATCTGGGCGAAGCGGGAGTAGTCGCGCACGGTGGAGAACAGCCCACCGCCGCCGCTCTCGAAGACCGGCTTTTCGGTGGGGATCCTCCGCTCCTCCGGCTTCATCCCGTCCCGGATGAAATAGCGCGTCGCCACGCGGTCCCATTTTTCCTTCGGCACAAAGAAGCCCGTGTCCGTCATCCCCAGCGGGTCGAAGACGGTCTCCTTCAGGTATTCGCCCAGGGTCTTGCCGCTGAGCACCTCGATCACCGCGCCGAGCACGTCGATGGAGAAGCCGTACATCCATCGCTCCCCGGGCTCGAAGGCCAGGGGCAGCGACCCCACCAGGTTGCAGTATGTCTGCGTGTCGGGCATGCTCCCGTGCTCGGCGATGTACGCGTCGCCCTTCTCGTCCTGGATCCGGGCGGCGGCGGTATCCTTCCCGGCGTAGGGCACGCCGCTGGTCATGGTGAACAGCTGCCGCATGGTCACCTCGCCCCCGGCCGGGACGATCTCATAGCTGCCGTCGGGCTTCTCTTTGGCAACGGTCGGGTTTTTGAAGCCCGGCAGATACGCGCTGACCGGATCCCAGAGCTTGAACAGCCCCTGCTCGTACAGCCGCATGATCCCGACCACCGTAATGACCTTGCTCATCGAGGCGATGGCAAATATCGTGTTCTCCGACGACATCGGGATCTTGTGCTCCACGTCCGCCCAGCCGAAGCTGTCCTCAAAGCAGACCGCGTCGTCGCGCATGATCCGGGCCGCGCAGCCGGCGATCTCCCCGCGCTCCACAAAGCCGCTGAGGGTGTTCCGAACCAGTTCCATCATAAGCGATCCCTCCTTTCTCTGTAAACATTCCGTCTTGCCAAGGAACCCCACCACCGCAAGCGGTCCCCCTCCCCTTTCAGGGGAGGCTATAGAGTAACTTCAGACCCTTGTCTCCCCTGAAAGGGGAGATGTCGCCGCAGCGACAGAGGGGTTTGCAACGAAGCAAATCGTACGACTGAACAGATTTCTTTCTTGGTCTGTGTCCGGGAACAGTCGAAGCGTTTCACAGCCCGTCCGGCAGCGCGAAGAGCTCGTCCGCCAGCGCTTCC
>CAMKAE010000255.1 GCA_946410395.1 uncultured Clostridia bacterium | reverse complement strand
AGGGGCCTTTTCCGGGCACATAGGTCATCAGTTGGCCGTGAAAGCGGATGATCCCTGCGTGACAGAAGGGCTTGCCCGCCAGCACGCAGGCGTCGTTGATGAGAAATTTGGCCGCAAAATTGTCCGTCCCGTCAAGGATGAAATCATAGGGTTCAATCAGATCCATGATATTCTCTGCGTTGACAAACAAGTGATGCGCGATCACCTGCACGTCAGGATTCAGCGCCGCCATGGTCTCCTTTGCGGAGTCTACCTTCGGCTTGCCTACATCTGCGTTGCCGTGCAGGATCTGCCGCTGGAGATTGGAGAGATCCACCTCATCCGCGTCCGCGATGCCGATGGTTCCCACACCGGCCGCGGCCAGATACATGGCGGCGGGCGATCCGAGCCCGCCGGCCCCAATGATGAGGACCTTCGCGTTCAGCAGCTTCTTCTGCCCTCTGAGCCCGACTTCTTTCAGAATGATATGCCGGGAGTAGCGTTCCAGCTGTTCACTGCTCAGCGCCATCGCAACCGCCTCCCATAAAGTACAAAAACTCCACCGCGTCGCCTTCCTTCAGAGAAAAGCACTCGTAGCAATCCATCGGAAGGAATGCGTTGTTGACCGCAACGGTCACATATTGGGGCGTCTCCACCTTCTGCTGTTCCATCAACTGCATGACGGTTATTCCGTTTTCAACTTCTGTTTTCTTTCCGGAAACCTGAATCATCATCGTCTAAAATCCTTTCTTTTCCCCCTTGACAAAGGAGAACAAATGCAGTATAAACAAAATAACATATCAAGTCAATAGGTTAAATGGGTGAAATGAACGTGAAATTCTGCGAAAAAATGAGCTGCGAGATGCTGTGCATGTCTGAGAGCATGTGCATGTGTTTTCGCGCCCATTTTTTCGAGTTCACGCGTTGCTCTGTTTCATAACATCACAGAAACAGAAGCGCAAAACCGGGGACTCAAGATCGAGTCCCCGGTACTTTTTTCAGGGAAAGGGGAAAAGAAAATGGAAGCTGTCATCGGGAAAATTTTGGGGGATCTGGGCACGTTCCTATTCGGCCCGATCATGCTGGCGGTGTTTTTTGGAGTTGGTTTGTACTTCACAATCCGCCTGCGCGGTGTACAGTTCACGCGCTTTGGAACGGCCTTTCGGGAAGTTGTCGGCAATGTCGGGAAGAAGACGGACGACGGCATCGGTCAGATCCGCTCCTACAAGGCACTGGCCACGGCGCTTTCCTCCTGCGTAGGCAACGGCAACATCGTGGGTGTGGCCTACGCCATTGCCGTCGGCGGGCCGGGGGCAATCTTCTGGATGTGGGTCGCGGCTCTGGGCGGCATGGCGACGAAGTTTGCCGAGATCGCCCTGGCCATGCATTTTCGCATACAGGACGAAGACGGCAATTTCCGTGGCGGTGTCATGTATATTCTGACCCGGGGAATGAAACACAAGACCATTGCCAGGATCCTGGGCGGCGCTTTCGCGGTGTTTACGGTCTTTGTCTCCGTTGTTTCCTGCGGGGCATTGCAGGTCAACACCATCAACAGCGCTGTCAGCGGTTTTGTGGGCAACACCACCGTGATTCCGTGGATTGTTGCGATTCTAATCCTGGTGGTCGACGGGCTGGTCATCTTCGGCGGCGTCAGAAAGATCTCTGACGTGACCACCTTTCTGACCCCCATCATGGCGCTGATCTATCTGGGCTTCGGGCTCGTGATCCTCATCATGAACATCACGCTTATTCCGCAGGCTCTGTGGTTTATCGTGAAGTCCGCCTTTACCGGCGATGCGGTGATCGGCGGTGTGGCGGGCGCCACCATGGGCATCGCTATCCGGAGGGGAGTCCAGCGCGGTGTGTTCTCCAACGAAGCCGGCACCGGCTCCTCGGCCATGGTGCATGCCACGGCCAAGGTGGATGTACCGGTCAAGCAGGCGCTCTACGGCATTATTGAGGTCTTTTTTGACACCTTCGTCATCTGCACCTTTACTGCTCTGATTGTCATGGTCAGCGGCGTGTGGAACAGCGGTGTCACAGACGGCACGGTGCTGGCCTCCACGGCTTTTCGTCAGAATCTGGGCGGGCTTGGGCAAGTCGTGATCGTTATTTCTCTGATTCTGTTCTGCCTGTCTACGGTACTGGGCTGGTATACCTACGGTGAATCCGCCTTTGCCTTTCTGTTCGGCACTCACAGGGTAAAGATTTACCGGGTGCTGCACATGGTGATCTGCGCCCTCGGTGCGCTCATCAGCGTGCAGCTTCTCTGGGACGCGGCGGACGTCTGCAACGGCCTCATGGCCATTCCAAACCTGTTCTCTTTGATTCTCTTCGGCGGGATCGTCGTAAAGGATACGAAGGACTTCTTTGCCGATTACGATCACACGCAATCCGGCGGAAGAGCGAAATAAAGCGTTCCATGTGCGGCGGCGAGGACAGCTCGGCCGCCGCACTTTGAACCCCCCGCTTTGCCGGGGGAAAGAATCGTCCTCTTCCGGGCTTGTTCTCAGGCGGGAAGTATGATATGCTGACGGCAGATTATTCCATCCCTGAGAAAAGGATCTGCCGGTATGAATCGAAGCACAGCGGATACGCTTTTTAATCGACGGATGCTCCGGGACTTTCTCCGGGGCAGTCGTCTTTTCTTTCTTTTGAGCATGCTGGCCTCGGCGCTGAGCGCCCTGGCCGACCTTGTCGCGCCCCAGATTGTCCGGATCGCGGTGGACCATGTGATCGGCGGCGCCCCGGCGGAGCAGCTTCCCGCCTGGTCCGCCCGGCTGCTGGCCGCGGCACAGGGGCAGGGGACGATGCAGCGGCAGATCGCCCTGCTGACGGCCGCGCTCCTGCTCGTGGCGATGGGGAAGGTTCTGGCCCAGTACGGCTATGAGGTCAGCAAAACCCGCGCCGCCGAGACCCTCGTGAAGACCATGCGGGACCGGCTCTTCTCGCATCTCGAGCGCCTGCCTTACGCCTGGCACATGCACAACAGCACC
>CAMKAE010000254.1 GCA_946410395.1 uncultured Clostridia bacterium | reverse complement strand
GAGCGGTCCATCGTCATGGAGCAGCTCCGGCCGGTGTCGAAGACCCAGAAGATCATCTTCCCCATCGTGGTCACCATCCTGGTGGCCCTGCTGCTGCCCTCCGCCGTGGCCCTGGTGGGCTGCCTGATGCTGGGCAACCTGTTCAAGGAGTGCGGCGTGGTGGAGCGCCTGAACAAGACGGCGCAGAACGAGCTGATGAACATCGTCACGATCTTCCTCGGCATCACCGTCGGCGCGACAGCCACCGCGAACACCTTCCTCAACTGGAGCACCATCAAGATCATCGTCCTGGGCATTGTAGCCTTCAGCATGGGCACCGCCGGCGGCCTCTTGCTGGCCAAGCTCATGAACAAGCTCTCCGGTGGCAAGATCAACCCGCTGATCGGCTCGGCCGGCGTCTCCGCGGTTCCGATGGCTGCGCGTGTGTCGCAGAAGGTGGGCCAGCAGGAGAACCCCGGCAACTTCCTGCTGATGCACGCCATGGGCCCGAACGTGGCCGGCGTCATCGGCTCCGCCATCGCGGCGGGCGTGCTGCTCTCGCTCTTCGGCTGATGATCTAAGGAGGATCGACTGATATGGCAAAGGTACTGATTACAGACACCATCCTGCGGGACGGCCACCAGAGCCAGGCCGCGACCCGCATGCGCACCGACGAGATGCTCCCGGCCTGCGAAAAGCTCGACAAGGTGGGCTATTATTCCCTGGAGTGCTGGGGCGGCGCCACCTATGACAGCTGCATCCGCTTCCTGAACGAGGATCCCTGGGAGCGGCTGCGCCAGCTGCGCAAGGCCCTGCCCAACACCAAGACCCAGATGCTGCTGCGCGGCCAGAACCTGCTGGGCTACCGGCCCTATTCCGATGACGTCGTGGAATTCTTCGTCAAGAAGGCCGTGGAGAACGGCATCGACATCATCCGCTGCTTCGACGCCCTGAACGACCTGCGCAACATGCAGACCGCGGTGAAGGCGACCAAGAAGTACGGCGGCACTGCCGAGATCGCCCTGAGCTACACCAAGAGCCCCGTGCACAACGAGGCGTACTTCGTGAAGCTGGCCCAGGAGATCGAGAAGATGGGCGCGGACCTGATCTGCATCAAGGACATGGCCAACCTGCTCCTGCCCTATGACGCCTACAGCCTGGTGAAGGAACTCAAGAAGAACACCAAGTTGCCCATCGTGCTGCACACCCATAACACCACCGGCACCGGCGCCATGGTGCTGCTCAAGGCCGCCGAGGCCGGCTGCGACATCATCGACACCTGCCTGTCCCCGCTGGCCAGCGGCACCTCTCAGCCCGCCACCGAATCCATGGTGGCGACCTTCCAGGGCACGGAGTATGACACCGGCCTGGACCTGAACCTGCTGGCGGAGCTGGCGGAGCACTTCCGCGGCGTGGCCGACCGGCTGACCAAGGACGGCTTCCGCGATCCCGGCCGCGTGCTGAGCGTGGACGTCAAGACCCTGCAGTATCAGGTGCCCGGCGGCATGCTGTCCAACCTGATCGGCCAGCTGAAGAACGCCAACGCAATGGACAAGTACTACGACGTGCTGGCGGAAGTGCCGCGTGTGCGCGAAGACTTCGGCTATCCGCCCCTGGTGACCCCGACCTCCCAGATCGTGGGCACCCAGGCCGTGATGAACGTGCTGATGGGCGAGCGCTACAAGATGGTGCCCCAGGAGAGCAAGGACCTGCTGGCTGGCCATTACGGCAAGCTGCCCGGCAAGGTCAACGAGGAAGTCCGCAAAAAGTGCATCGGCGACACCAAGGTCATCACCTGCCGCTTCGCCGACACCCTGCCCCCCGAACTGGACAAGCTCCGCGACGAGATGCGCGAGTGGTACCAGAAGGAGGAGGACGTCCTGACCTACGCGATGTTCCCCAAGGTCGCCCCCAAGTTCTTCGAATACCGGGCGGCGCAGCAGCTGAAGATCGAAAGCGGCATGCTGAACAAGGAAGACAAGACGATGCCTGTGTAACCCAACGGAGCGGGCCGAGCGATCGGTCCGCTTTTTTGCGCTTGAAGAAATGCGCGGTCTGTGCTATCATAAAAGCAATCAGAGAAAAAGGAGGCGTTTGCATGCCGATTCCGACCCCTCATATCAATGCGAAGCTGGGTGATTTTGCGGATACTGTGCTGATGCCGGGGGATCCCAGGCGGTCCAAACTCCTGGCGGACACCTATCTGACGGACGCAGTGCTGGTGAACGATGTCCGCGGCGCACAGGGCTATACCGGGTTCTACAAGGGCAAGCGGGTTTCCGTCATGGCCTCGGGCATGGGCATGCCCTCCATCGGCATCTACTCCTATGAGCTGTACAATTTCTACGGCGTGCAGAACATCATCCGCATCGGCTCTGCCGGCATGATCCGCCAGGACCTGCGGATCCGGGACCTGGTCTTCGGCATGAGCGCTTACACCAATTCCAACTTCGGCCTTCAGTACGAGTTCGAGGGGAATGTGGCGCCCAGCTGCTCCTGGGACCTGCTGAAGAAGGGCATGGAGGTCGCGGAGCGCATGAAGATCCGCGCGATTCCGGGCGCGCTCTATTCCTCCGACATCTTCTACGACGAGAGCAGACCGCTGGGCAAGCTGCAGAAGCTGGGCGTGCTGGCCGTGGAGATGGAAGCCGCCGCGCTCTACATGAATGCCGCACGGGCCGGCAAGAACGCCCTGTGCATCTGCACCATCTCCGACAACCCCTTCACCGGGGAGGAGACCACCGCCGAGGAGAGGCAGCAGTCCTTCACCCAGATGATGGAGGTCGCGCTGGAGATCGCCTGACGCCATACGACAGAACGAAACGCCCGCTGACAGACGGGCGTTTTCCATCAGGGCAGGGGGACGAGGCGCGTGAAACCCTGATCCAGGCCAAGCAGCTTGCCGCATTCTTTGACGCCTTCCCCAGCTATGATGAAAGCGACATCCGCTTTGTCACCCGCATTGAAGGCGCCAGCGCTCACGACGACCTGGGGACGACGGC
>CAMKAE010000253.1 GCA_946410395.1 uncultured Clostridia bacterium | reverse complement strand
CTTCCCGCTGAAGTCCCAGACGGAGCGGACGCGGACGCCCTTGGCGCTGCCGCGCAGCACCTTCACGGTGACGCTCTCCCGGGAGAGGTCGAAGAAGTTGTCGGAGAGCAGCAGATCGGGATCGTCGCTCTCGACGTACACCGAGTGGGCGAAGCCCCTGGCCGTGACGGTGACGGTATCGCCGTTCTCCGTGACGCTCAGGCCGGGATCGGTGAATTCAAAGTGCTTCGGCGCACAGAACAGGGCCATGGAGCGGCTGACCTCCGCGCCGCCGACCAGGAAGGCACAGGTGAAGTAATGGCCGGTGACGCTGGCCTCGTCAAAGGTGAGCTTGTCCAGCCACACGCTGGTCAGGGCGGGCACGGTGATCTCCGTCTCCCCCGCCTTCACCACCGCGCCGTCGGGCGTCCGCAGCTGCCAGACCACCTTGCCGGCGACGTCCTCCCGGGTCTCGTTGGCCACGTTCATCCGGGCGCTGCGCTCGATGGGCGCCGGGTGGAACTCGTTGATCTGCGGGTTCTGGGAGAGCTCGCCCTGCTCCTCCACGGAGATCATCACCGGGGCGAAGAAACGCTTGGCCGCATAGTGCAGGGCCTTCCAGCGGCCCAGGGAGTCAATGGACGCCCAGGAGGCCACGGGCCAGCAGTCGTTGAGCTGCCAGATGATGGCGCCCATGCACACGCCCCGGTTGCGCCGCCAGTGCTCCACGCCGTAGCGGATGGCCTCGGCCTGCAGCAGCTGGGAGGCGTAGAGCAGGTTGTCGAAGCTGTTTGGGTAGCGGAAGGTCTGGCTGAGATAGTTCAGGATCTTGCCGTTGGCGGCCTTGTTGCGCTGGTGGCGCTCCATGATCCGGGAGAAGATGTTGCGGTCCCCGGGCTCGGTGAAGCTCTCCACCGTGGGCAGCATCGGGAAAGACTGGAAGCCGAATTCCGACACATAGCTGAACGTGTGGTTGCGGTAGTCGGTGAAGGGCTTCTCGCCGTGCCAGACGTCCCAGTAGTGGACGTCGCCGCGGGTGGGATCCTGCGGGGCGTCGAAATTGCCGCCGGAGGAGGGGGAAGAAGGCCACCAGAAGCTCTGGGGGGCTTCCTCTTTGGCGATGGCCGGCAGGATGTAGTCGAACATCTTGGTGTAGTCGGCCACATGGCTGCGCCGGGCTGTCTTGCGGAAGCCGTCCGCATAGGCGGCCGGAACACCCTGGAAGTCGATCTCCAGCATGTGGTTGGCCAGCCCCATGAACTGCTCCATCTCGTTGTTGCCGCAGATCACCGCCAGGCAGGCGTGGTTGCGCATGCGGCGGATGTTCTGCCGGGCCTCCGTGCGGATCGAGCGGTCGAACTCAGGGGTCAGGTCGTAGGCCGAGCAGGCGAACATCAGGTCCTGCCAGACCATCAGGCCCAGCTCGTCGCAGATGTCGAAGAAGAAGTCGTCCGGATAGTAGCCGCCGCCCCAGACCCGGATGGCGTTGAAGTGGGCCAAGGCCGCGTCCGAGAGCAGCCGCCGGGTGCGTTCCGGGGTGATGCGGCTGTATACGTTGTCCTCAGGGATATAGTCGCCGCCCATGGCGAACACCTTGACCCCGTTGACGATGTGGCAGAACTCTTCGCCCTGCTCGTTCTTCTCGCGGCTGACGGACAGGGTCCGCAGGCCGATGTGGTGGCACCAGGTGCCCTGCACCCTGCCGTCCGCGGACTTCAGCGTCGCCCTGACGGTGTAGAGCGGCTGCTCACCGTAGCCGTTGGGCCACCACAGCTGCGGGTTCTCCACCGTGCAGGCGCAGTCCTTCCCGAAGGGGAGTTCCGTGCCGTCGGGGCAGACGAGCACGGCCTCCAGCGCGCAGGCGGAGGCGTCGCCGTCGATGTCGGCGTACAGCTTCAGGCTGACCTTTCCGTCCTCGTGGCACTGCTCCACGCGGATGTCCTCAATGCGGGCCAGGTCGATGCCCTCCAGGCGGATGTCCCGCCAGATGCCCGCGTCCGGCAGCCGGGCGCCCCAGTCCCAGCCGAACATCATGTGCGCCTTGCGCAGATAGCCGAAGCCCGGAATGGCGTCGGTGGAGCCCCACATCGGCCCCGTCTCGTCCACCTTGCGCAGGCAGTATTCAATCGGGGAATCAAAGCAGACCGTGATGGTGTTCTCGCCGGCCTTCAGCAGGTCCTTCACCTCGAAGCCCCAGGTGATGTGCATGTTGTCGGTGTCCGCCACCTTCCGCCCGTTGATGGCGATGTGGCACAGGGTGTCCAGGCCGAAGCAGCGCAGCACCACCCGGTTCATCGCCAGCAGGTCCGCGGGCACCTCGAAGGTGCGGCTGTACTCAAAGTCGTTGCGCATCAGTTCAAAGAACAGATGCTCGTTTTCACGCCAGAAGGGGTCCGGCAGGGTGCCGTCCCGCATCAGGTCGGCGTAGACGGAGCCGGGGACAACGGCGTCATGCCAGGTGTCAGTGCCGGCCTGGCGCATTTTCCACGCGCCGTTGAGGGAGAGGAGCTGCATAATGGTTTACCATCCTTTCCGTTGAGAGAATCAGGAATCGGAGGCGTTCTCGTCAGCCGTGTTTTCGGACCCGCCGCGGCCGAAGAAGGCCCCCAGGGACAGGAGCATCAGGACATAGGCAGTCGTGGACAGCGGCGTAAGGAAGACGGTGAGCGCGCTAGTAAGGGCCGAATAGGCGGCTATGGCGGCCGCTCCCAGATAATGCGCCTGGAGGAACGTGCAGCCGTAGCTGATGAGCGGGTTGAACAGCACCGTCCAGACCAGCAGCAGGACTGTCAGGACAATCACCTGGATCCGGGAGGAGCGCCGGCTGCGGCAGCGCAGCGCGGACAGCATGTGCCACAGGCTCAGCCCCGTCATCACCAGCGCGTTTGCCAGCGCCGGAATGGGGACGGTGCGGTATCCCACGGCCTCCGGGGACACGCCCCAGAGCTGCTTGAGCGGCGCCTGCAGAAGCGTTCCAAGGCCCGTCAGCAAAAACGCCGTGGCAAAAAGGGCAAAGG
>CAMKAE010000252.1 GCA_946410395.1 uncultured Clostridia bacterium | reverse complement strand
ATGTCCTGCACGGTGTCGCGGTAGCCGTAGCCGTTGCGCTCGCCGCAGTAGATCAGGGACGCCGCGCGGCTCCACACGAAGGTGGTGAAGCACTGGAAGGCGTTCCAGGTGTTGACCATGCTGTTGAAGTCGTCGTCGGGGGTCTTCACGGACAGGTTGTCCAGCTCGCCGTGCCAGTAGTCGATCAGGGTCTTCAGCTCGGCATCCACGGTCTTGCCGGTCTCGGCATAGGCGTCCAGCAGGGCGCGGGCGGCTTTCTCACCCTTCTGGGCCAGCAGGAAGGCGACGGTCTTCTCCTCGCCGGGGGCCAGCTCCAGCACGGTGTGCAGCGCGCCGCAGGGATTGCCGTTGAAGTTCAGGGAGTCGTCCAGCTTGCCGTTCAGCACGCCCTGGGGGCTGTTGAAGCGGCGCACGCCCAGGAAGCGCTCCCGGCGTCCGGTGTAGCTGCACACCGGCGCGCCGGCCAGACCGAAGAACCGCTCCCGGCCGTTCTCGCCCTCCTCGTTCAGATCGCAGAACTGGTTGATGCGCTGCAGGATGTGGTCCTTGTGGAATTCCGTCACGGTGATGAACTGGGTGTACTGCATGTTCACCAGGTCCTGGGTGTAGAAGGACTCGGTGGTCAGCTCGCAATAGCCGAAAACGCCGATTTTCCGGGGCTCGGCGCCGGTGTTCTTCACCTTCACGCGCCAGACCTCGTGCGTGGCGTCCATGGGCACATAGTAGAGCACCTTGCTCTCGATGCCCTTGTAGGCGGACTCGATCTCGGTGTAGGAGGTTCCGTGGCGGGTGACGGTCTTGTATTCCTCCAGCGGCTTTTCCACCGGGCGCCAGGACGCGGACCAGAAGTCGCCGTCCGCCTCGTCGCGCAGGTAGACATACCGGCCGGGCTCGTCGAACTGGTTGAAGATATAGCGCAGGATGCGGCCGGCCGCGCCGGACTTGACGAACGAATAGCCGCCGGCGTTCTGGGTCACGATGGCGCCGTAGGCCGGGGAGCCCAGGTAGTTGGCCCAGGGCATGGGGGTGCGGGGATCCGTGATGACATACTCGCGTTTGGCCTCGTCGAAATGTCCGAATTGCATGGCGCTCTCCTCCGTTTTCGCATCATCATTCTTTGCTTCGGGCGGCATCTGTGCGCCGCGCCCCCATTGTATCATATCCGGGGATGCGGGGCAATCGGTCCGGAAAAAGAATTTCGCTTTTGTTGACAAGCCACCCCCGCCGTGCTATCGTAATCCCGCAAAGCTTCGGGCGTCCGAGAGGAGGAAAACCCATGTTCGGCAAAAAGCAGGAAGAAAAGCAGGTCACCGACAGCATCGAGGAGCAGGCAAAGCAGATCTCCATGATTCAGTTCCTGGACAGCAACCTGGTCAACACCGGGCTGCAGGTCTCGGTCCTCTATTCCTTTGTGGCCACCTATCGGGACGGACACAAGGAGATCCTGGAGGGCAAGGCGGACGACCCGCTGCTGAAGGCCGTGCTGAGCAAGCTGATATGACCAAAGCAAAAGAGGCCGGGGCTTCCGGTCTCTTTTTGCGTATCCGTCAGTTGAATCCGATGACCTTCCGTGCCACAGTATAGGCCGCGCTGACCACGCCCCGGCCGAAGCGCCCCGGCAGGTGCAGGATCCGTCCGAGCATGCCGCGGCGCAGCTTTTCCCATACCTTCGGGTTCTTTTCCCGGATGGCGTCCCACAGTTCCTGCTTTTTCTTCAGGTTTTCCTCCGTGCCGCTGCGGATCAGCATGACCGAGGTGATCGTGGTCAGGATCTCCAGGTATCCCAGCAGATAGGCCCGCTTCTGCGGCTGCTCCACCGTGAAGGGATCGAAGGCGTCCACCATCAGCTTGTTGACCAGGATCTGCTGGTCGATGCGCTTGAGCAGGACCTTCTCCTGCACGCTCTGGTCCTCCCGGCCGATGAAGTAGTGGTAGAAGCTCACGTCGAGGTAGTACATGCGCTCCACCGCCAGCAGGGGCACGTACACATACAGGTTGTCCACGTAGAAGGTGTGCTTGGGCAGGTTCAGCCCGCATTCCCGCAGCAGGGCGGTGCGGTAGATCACCGAGTGCATGGCCAGGTACTGGCCCTTGGGGAAATGCCCGGTGTCCGCCCAGCCGAAGACCCGCCCCTTGGGCATGGCCTTGCCGATGCCCATCACGTGCTTGTGCTCCACGCCTACCTTGTCGTAGACATAGTTGCACATCAACAGATCCAGCGGCTCGTCCGTGAAGCCGCGCAGGGTCTCCAGCACCCTGGGATAGGCCTCCGCGTCCACCCAGTCGTCGGAGTCCACCACCTTGAAGTAAAGGCCCGTGGCCTCCCGGATGCCGGTCATCACGGCGTCGCCGTGGCCGCCGTTCTCCTTGTGCACCGCCCGGACGATGCCGGGATAGCGGCGCGCATAGTCGTCCGCGATCTCCGCCGTGCGGTCCTTCGAGCCGTCGTCCACGATCAGGATCTCCACCGCGTCCCCGCCGGGGAGCAGAGACTCCACCGCGTGGGCCAGGTAGTCCTGGGAGTTATAGCTGGGGATCGCAACGCTCAGCAGTTTCATTCCGGATCCCTCTCTCTCGCTTTTGATACGGTTTCCCGCTGTCCCATTGTATTTCCAGGCGCCGCTTTTGTCAACTCTCCGCCGGCATCCCAGAGGATGTAAAAGGGCGGAAAAGCATGGCGCGGCGATTGACAGACAGGCCCCGCCATGGTAAACTGTACCTGTTGTTTTTTGCAGGAACCGCTCCATAATGACCCGATCAAACAGGAGGAACAGATCATGCAGTGTGTATGTGGCGCAACCATTCGCGAAGGCGCGAAGTTCTGTGGACACTGCGGCCGTCCCGTGGCCGCGGCTGCCCCGGCCGTGCCCGTCACGCCTGTGGCGCCTGTGCCTGAAGTGCCCGCCGCACCCACAGCGCCTGCGGCCCGGCCCGATATCCCGGCAGCGCCCATGAGCGCCGCCGCGTCCTATGCCGCCGGCGCGATCGCCGGGGCCGC
>CAMKAE010000251.1 GCA_946410395.1 uncultured Clostridia bacterium | reverse complement strand
GCCGGCGAGTTCCAGTAGATGGCGATCTCGTTGGTGTCGGCGGAGGGCGTCTCGTCCAGGAAGCACTTGGCGGGCGGCATGCCCTCGCCGAGCTTTTCCCGGGTCGCGGGATAGGGGAAGCGGCTGTTGGGACCGCCGGAGATGAGGCCGGGCACCGGGGCGTCGATGCCGTCGGAGCCGGAGGGGCGGTGATGCGGGTGCAGCACCGGCTTTTCGCCGCAGCCGGTGACATAGCAGGTGTCCATCGGGTTCATGCCCAGCGCGTAGTGCAGCTGGTCCAGCGCGGCCTGCAGCATGTCCGCCCGGCCGGTGAGCAGGTGGTTGACGATCATGGCCATGGCGTGGCTCATGATGGGCAGGATGCTGCCCCAGACATAGCCCTCCGGCCGCAGGGCCGTGCCGTAGCCCGAGGCGCGGGCGGCGGCCAGGGCTTCCTCGCTCTGGGCCAGGAAATCCGCCTTCAATGTGTCGAAGAGCACCGGACCCGCCGCGGGCCCCAGGTCGAACAGGCAGCACAGGCCGCCCAGGCCGCCCACGTCCGCCCAGCCGTAGGCCGTGAGATGCTGACCTTCGGCGTACAGGGCTTCGGCGGCCTGCCGGTAAGAAGGCTCGCCGGTGGCGGCCAGCAGCTCGCAGGCCGCCCAGAAGCGCTCATCGCGGTCGCGGCCGTCGCCGTACTGGCCGGTGCGGACGCCTTCCGGATTCCGGAAGGGCTCGCAGACAGGGTTCGCCTCGAGCCAGGCCCAGGCAGCCTTCGCCGCGGCCAGCATCCGGTCCGCGAAGGCGGGATCGAAGGCCCGGTACACCCGGGAGGCCAGGGCCAGACAGGCGCAGGCGGAGCCGGTGGCGCAGGAGGAGACCGGCATCAGGTATTCCGGCTCCGTGTCCTTTTCCGGCATGATGAAGGGGGCGAAGCGGGCCTTGGTGAGCTTGTGGTGAAAGGCCCCGTCGCTCCGCTGCATCTTCAGCAGCCATTCCAGCTCCCAGCGGGCTTCGCTGAGGATGTCCGGGACGCCGCTGCCCGTCTCCGGGATGCCCAGATCATCCGCACAGCCCGCGGGGAAAAGCTTCCATGCGTACAGCAAATGGGCCACGGTGACGGCGCCGGGAGCCACGTACTTGCCGTAATCGCCCGCGTCGTGCCAGCCGCCGGTGACGAGGCGGCGCACGGAGCGGTCCGTCCAGTCCGCCGCCTCGGCCGTGTGGCAGGCGGGGTGCACATAGGGACCGGCGTGCTCCGGCAGCAGCGCACAGCCGCAGCGCTGGAAGTACAGGCCCTTGATCAGGGCGTCGGTGACGGCCCGCCAGGGCGTGGCGGTCACGGTGAAGATCCGCTTTTCGCCGTCGGCCTCGACCCGATAGGTCCCGACCGGCAGCGGGCCGAAGTCCAGCAGCGCCGCCCGGTCGCCTGATGCTTCGTCCGGCGCGGGCGAGGCCGTGCGCTCGCAGACCGTGCGGCCCTGGACATCCGTCAGGCGCACGGGGCCTTCCGCCAGGGTGACCAGCCGCACGGGAAAGCCGGCGGCGTAGCCGACCTGGTTCAGGCGGAAGCGGGAGGTTGACTGCTCCATGCTCGTCCGTCCCTCCTCAGGCGTTCAGCGTCAGGTCGCAGGCCGTGTCCGCGTCGAGCTTCAGGCAGGCGCTGCCGTGGGCGCCGCGCAGCGTGTAATCGCCCTTGAAGCCGGTGAAGGCGACGCAGCCATTCTCGTCGGTGCGCAGGGTCTCGTGGGTCTCCCAGGCGCCGTGGATGAGGTCGTTCAGGGCGTAATAGGAGGGCTTTTCGCTGCCGTCCTCACGGACAAAGCCCGAGGGCGCCTTGAGCCAGAGGCCGTCGCTGAAGTCCCAGGTGGTGATGCCCTCCACCAGCGGATGGGCAAAGAGGATGCCGTACATCTCGGCGATCTCCCGGGCCTGGCGCTCCTCGCCCTCGGGGGTGGAGGGCCAGCTGTCCACCTGCCAGTCGTTCAGGTCCACGATGTGGGCCGGCATGATGTCGCCGGAGACCAGGGTGTTCTCGGTGAAGTGGATCGGCAGGCCGAAGCGGGAGAAGCGTTCCAGCACGTTGTTGAGCTTTTCCGCGCCCCAGTAGCCCTGGTGCTGATGGCTCTGGATGCCGATCGCGCTGACGGGCACGCCGGCCTCCAGCAGGCCCTCGAGCAGGATCTCATAGGAGACGCTGGTGTTGAAGTCGTTGATCAGCAGCACCGCCTCGGGATTGCTTTCCTTCGCCGCGGCGAACACTTCCTTCACCAGGCGGATGCGGCCCAGGTCCTTGCAGATCCGGGTGATGGCGTTGTCATAGCGGTCAAAGACCGGCATGATCACGACCTCGTTGATCACGTCCCACATGTCGATGACGCCCTTGTAGGCGGTGACCTCCCGGTGAATGCGCGCCAGCTGGCGCTGCAGGATCTCCTCGTTGGAATAGCGCATCAGCCAGTTCGCGCAGGCGGTGTGCCAGCACAGCGGATGCCCCTTGACCTGCACGCCCCGCTCCCGCAGCCAGCGGGCCGCGGCCATCGTGGGCTCGAAGGCGGTCCTGCCCTCCTCGGGCTCATACCGGCCCCAGTAGAAGGGCAGGGTGCCGTAGTTGAACAGCTTCAGCCATTTGTCCAGCTTCAGCTGAATGAAGGCCTTCTTCTCCGGGTCCGGGACGGCCATCAGGGCCACGGCGTCGAACACGCCGCAGCCGAAGAGGAATTGATGGGCGGTCTGGTCGGCCTTCAGCTCGGCGTTGGCCGCCGGGGTGCCGTCGGGTTTCAGAATGCGCAGACGCGCCTGCGCCTGGCGGTGAGACAGCGGATTCATGTGCATTCCTCCCATCAGAACATCGCGCGGTAGATCCTGGCGCAGTCGTCTTCGTTCAGGGTGACAAAGCCGGAGATGCTCCCCTGGCGGCCGTCGAAGCGCTTCACCAGGCTGCCTGTCTGCTTCTCCGTGTCGCGGCCGAAGACGAAACAGGTGGGGGAGTAGAAGGTAAAGTTCTGCATGGCTTTTCAGATCCTTTCATCAGTC
>CAMKAE010000250.1 GCA_946410395.1 uncultured Clostridia bacterium | reverse complement strand
CGCAGCCCGAATCCCGCAGGTTCTGCGCGTGCGCATGCCCCTGGCTTCCGTACCCGATGATCGCGATCTTCTTCCCGTCCAGCACGCTCAGGTCGCAGTCCTGCTCATAATACATTTTTGCCATTTTCTTTCGCTCCTTTCCAAAAAACGGATGTGTTCGCGGTTCATTATAGTCCCATCCGGAGAGCGTGTCAACGCTTTAATCAGGTAAAGTCCGGATCCTCCGGCACCGCCTCCGGGGGCAGCAGGGCGCCGCCGCGGGTCTCGCGCACGATCCCCTCGCCCGCTTCGCCCAGGGACACGGCGTAGGTCCGGCGGTCCTGCAGGCCCTCCAGGTCGCTCTCGTCGGTGCAGGTGACAAAGGTCTGCGCGCCGCCGATCTCCCGCAGCAGCCGGGTGCGGCGGTTCATGTCCAGCTCGCTCATCACGTCGTCGAGCAGCAGCACCGGCGGGTCTCCGGCGGCCTCAGCCAGGTAGTCCATCTGCGCCAGCTTGAGGGCGAGGGCGGCTGTCCGCACCTGGCCCTGGGAGGCGTAGAGCTTCATCTCCCGGCCCATCAGGCTCAGGCGGATGTCCTCCCGGTGGATGCCCAGCCCGGTGGTGCCCCGGACGCGGTCCTCCTCCCGGCGCCCGGCCAGCAGCGCCGCCAGCTGCGCCGGATCGGGGCAGCACGGGCTGTAGACCGCCCGGAAGCGCTCGCCCTCCCGTCCGCTGATCGCGGCATATTTCTCCGCGGCGGCGTCGGCGAGGCGCGCCATGACGGCCAGGCGCTTGGGCATGATCACCGCGGCGGCCTCCGCCATCAGGGCCTCGTAGGGGGCCATCAGGTCCGCCGGCAGCGCTTCGCCCTTCGGGGTGTCCCGCAGCAGGGCGTTGCGGCTGTCCAGGGCCTGGCCGTAGCGCTGCAGGGCTGTGAAATACCCGCTGTCGGCCTGGCTGATCATCATGTCCATGAAGCGGCGGCGCACCGCGGGGCCTTCCCGCACCAGCTGCAGGTCCTCCGGGGAGAAGATCACGCAGCGCACGTGGCCCATCAGGTCCGCGATGCGGGGAGCCCGCTTGCGGTCGATGAAGACCTGCTTTTTGCGGGGCTCCTCCGGAGTCAGGCGGATGGATACCTCGCTGCGGGTGCCGTCCCGGTGGACCGCCGTCACCCCGCAGGCCGCCGCCGTTTCCCCGCGCATCACCGTCTCCCGGTCCGCCGCGCTCCGGTGGCTCCGCCCCAAGGCGCAGTAATGGACGGCTTCCAGCAGGTTGGTCTTGCCGGAGCCGTTGGCGCCGAAGAACAGGTTCATGCCCGGATGCGGCTTGAGCACCGCGTCGCGGTAATTGCGGAAGGCGTGCAGCCTCAGGGCTTCGATGATCATAGTATCCTTGTCAGCCTGCGGCCGGAAGGGGTTTCGCGCCTGCGGGCGCGACCAGGGCTTTCCGATCGCCCTGGACCTTCGGGCGCACGCTGTTTTATGGTTTCAGATTTGTATATGAGCAGTGTTATTCCGCGTCGGCCAGCTTTTCCCGGCCCAGGGCGAGGCGGCGCAGGGTCTCTTCCTTGCCCAGCAGGCAGGCGATGTCGGTGGCGCCGCCGGGGGTGTTCTGCTGTCCGGCCAGGGCGGCCGCCAGGGACCAGAGCATCGGCCGCTTCTTCTGGTCGGCCGCGGCGATGGCCTCGCACAGGCGCTCATAGAGCGCGTCGCCCTGCCACTGATCCTCCGGGACCGCCTCCAGCACGGGGCCGCACAGTTCCAGCGCGGTCCGGGCGACCGCCGGGGTCACTTTCATGTTCTTGTTGTTGAACAGCTCGGCCGTGTAATCCGGCAGCTCCGCCAGGAAGCGCACCATGTCGGGAACCTGGCTGAAGATCTCCGTCCGCTTCTGCATCAGCTCCGCCAGGCGACGATAGTCGATGTTCCTGCCGGCCAGCGCCTTGTCGAACCAGGGGGTCGCCAGTTCCAGATAGCGCTCAGGCGTCATGCGGCGGATGTACTCGGCGTTGAACCAGCGGAGCTTGTTCACGTCAAAGATGCCCGGGGACTTGTTGATGCGGTGCACGTCAAAGGCCTCCACCAGCTCCGGCAGGGTGAAGAACTCCCGCTCGTCGCCGGGGTTCCAGCCCACCAGGGCGAGGTAGTTGATCAGCGCCTCGGTGAGGTAGCCCTTGTCGATGTAGTCGGAGTAGTAGGCGTCGCCGTCGCGCTTGGAGAGCTTGTGGGTCTCGTCGCGCATGACCGTGGGCAGGTGGATGTACTCGGGGATGTCCCACCCGAACGCCCGGTAGAGGTAATTGTACCGGGGCGTCGAGGACAGGTACTCCATGCCGCGCATCACGTGGGTGATGCCCATCAGGTGGTCGTCGATCACGTTGGCGAAGTTGTAGGTCGGCATGCCGTCCTGCTTGATGAGCACCATGTCGTCCATGGCCTCGCTGTTCTGGAAGGTCATGTCGCCGAAGACCGTGTCGTGGTAGCCGGTCTCGCCCTCGGTGGGGGCGTTCATGCGGATGGTCCACGGGATGCCGGCGGCCAGCTTGGCCTGAACCTCCTCGGGCGAGAGGTGCAGGCAGTGCTTGTCATACTTCCAGGTGCCGCCCGCGGCCTCCACCGCGGCCTTGCGCGCCTCGATCTCCTCCTTGGTGCAGAAGCAGTAGTAGGCGTGGCCGCTCTCCACGAGCTGTTTGGCGTAGGGCAGGTAGGTGTCCTTGCGCTCAGACTGGATGTAGGGGCCGACGGGGCCGCCGATGTCCGGGCCCTCGTCCCAGTTGAGCCCGCAGGCGCGGAGGGTGTCATAGATCACGTCGGTGGCGCCTTCAATGTAGCGCTCCTGGTCCGTGTCCTCGATGCGCAGAATGAACTGCCCGTGGTTCTGCTTGGCATAGAGGTACGCGTAGAGCGCGGTGCGGACGCCGCCCAGGTGCATGAAGCCGGTGGGGCTGGGGGCAAAACGGGTTCTGACGGTCATGGTCTGTCACGCTTCCTTCTCTTGTTTCTCGCCCCGGCGGGGCGTCGGTGTTCAGCGGATTCATTATAATCGGGAAACGGCGGTTTCGCAAGGGCGTATGCCGCCCGGGCGAAAAAAAGCCGCTCATGTGAGCGGCCCGGAAATCGCCGTAAACAATA
>CAMKAE010000249.1 GCA_946410395.1 uncultured Clostridia bacterium | reverse complement strand
AACGTGGACTACGTCTCCCTGCACCGCTACTACGGCAACCCCACCGGCGATACCCCGGGCTTCCTGGCCCGGGCCATGGACCTGGACGACTTCATCAGCGAGGTCATCGCGATCTGCGACGCGGTGGGCGGCAAAAAGCACGCGAAGAAGAAGCTGAACCTGTCCTTCGACGAGTGGAATGTGTGGTATCACTCCAACGAGCAGGACAAGGAGATCACCAGGCGCGAAAAGTGGGGCCGCGCCCTGCCGCTGCTGGAGGACGTGTACAACTTTGAGGACGCGCTGCTGTGCGGCACCATCCTGATTACTTTCCTCAAGCACGCCGACCGGGTGAAGGTCGCCTGCCTGGCGCAGCTGGTGAACGTGATCGCGCCGATCATGACCCGCAACGGCGGCGGCGCCTGGGCTCAGACCATCTACTGGCCCCTGATGCACGCCTCGGCCTATGGCCGCGGCACCGCGCTGAGGCCGCTGGTCACCTCGCCGGTCTACGACTGCAAGGATTTCTCCGGCGTTCCCTATGTGGACGCCGCCGCCACCCTGGCGGAGGACGGCAGCGTCACGATCTATGCGGTCAACCGCGCGATGGGGGAGGACGCCCTGCTGACCGGGGACCTGCGGGCGTTCGGGGACCTGCGCGTCGCGGAGCACATCGTGCTGCACCACGACGACATGAAGGCCGTCAACACCGAGGAAAACCCCATGAACGTCGCGCCGACGGCTGGCCCCGGCGGCACCGTGGAGGGCGGCAAGCTGGAAATCTGTCTCCCCGCCGCCAGCTGGAATGTGATCCGGTTGAGCAAGTGAGCAAAGAAACCGGGCGGCAGTGCGGTCCCGTGGACTGGCTGCCGCCCGGCGTTTTAATGCTTGCTTTTTTTCTTTTTCTTCTCTGCGCGCTTCTCCGGCGCGTTGTCCGGCTCCGGGACTTCCGCCGCAGGGAGATCCGGGCACGCGGGAAGCTGCTCGGACCCCGCTGCTGTGCATTTCAGATAAGCGTGCGCGGAGAGCCACTCGAAGATCAGCAGACCGGCGACGCCCAGCGCCATCAGGCTGTAGCACACCGGGGCCAGGTTGGCCTTGAGCCAGTCCATGGCGGCCTCGCTCAGGGGCAGGGGATCGATGAGGTAGTCCGTCTTGTCCATGGCGAACTGGAGCAGGATCTCCCAGAGCACAAAGACAAAGATTACTGCGATGCCCACCGGCAGCCAGGCTCGGCGCTGACAGCGCTTTCGCAGCAGGATACAGCGCCGGATGATGATGATTACCATCGCCAGGGCGCACAGGACCTGTTCGGTGTGGACAAAGCTCAGCACGATGCTGATCACCCGGAGAATCTCGAACATAATCTGGCCGGCGCACAGGCCCACAACGGTCCGCTCAAAGCACAGGCCGGGCACGAGCCGATACCGCTCCAGCCAGCCGCCGGCGCACAGCGCACAGGCCAGGGCTGCCAGGGCCGCCAGCATGTAGATCGCCAGCGCCCAGCCGCCCCAGTTGTCGCGGACGGCCACCGGGAAGAACTGGAAGGCCTCCGCGTCCACATAGTCTCCGATGCCCAGGTCTCCCAGGAAGCTCTCTGCCGCACGGGCCACGGCCACCATCAGGCAGGCCGGTGCCGCATAGGCATCCAGGGCGGGCAGCACCCGCTCCCGGCTGATGAGGGCAGCGAAGACGGCGCCGAGCACGAAGCCCAGGCAGCCGCCCACAAAGGAGAACTGCTCCGGATTGGCCTGGATCAGCGCCGACGCGCCGTAGACGTTGAAGAGATCAAAGCGGAAGACCACGCAGAACAGCTTGGCCAGGATCGCGGCCATGGGCAGGCCCAGGAGCAGCGTCAGCCATGCCATCCGGCGCCTTTGCCCGCGCCGGCTCAGCAGCAGATGATGCAGCCAGGCCGAGGCGCCAAGGCCCAGGCACATCACCGTCAGATAGGAGGCGTTGAATGCAATGGGTTCCATCGCCATGGATCAGTTCATCCCTTCCATGGAGGCGAAGTAGATGATGTCTTTCAGTTTGCGGGTGCTGGCATTGCCGGGGTCATTGATCTTCTTTCCGTTGAAGGCCATCACGGTGGAGTCGCCGCCATCCAGGTTGTAGGCCACCTGCACATCCAGCGACGCTACCAGCTCGGCGAATTCCCGCAGGGTCATGCCGCGGGAGCCGCGCGCAGGGCCGGCACAGCAGACCGCCTTGTAATGCAGCGGACCCGCCTGGCAGATGGCCATGCGCTGCCGCTTGACGCCGGCGCCCATGTCGATATAGCTGTCCGCACCGTTGAACAGGAGCACGGCCTCGCCGTTGTCCACCAGGATCGGCCCGAAGGTGAAGGCGTTGATGATCTTTTTGCCGTCGATCGTATCGCCGATGGCCCCCGTCTGCGGCCGATAAAGCGCATGGAAGTCGCCGTCCTCGTCGATGAGGAGAATGTCCATGACCGTGGACCGCCAATGGCCCTCCGTGTCCAGATTGTTCAGATACGTCACACCCTGCCGGATGACGCAGCCGAAGCCGTTTTTCCCCGTGCTATAATTGTAGTCCCCGTTGATGGCCAGCACGGCATTGACATAGTTCGCCAGGCGCACACCGTCCATGGCCCGATCCATGTCAAAGCCGCCGGCGGAAACGGTCCTGAGCTGCGAAGCGTCCTGGATCACGATGTCCGCGACCCAGTAGTCGCAGTTCAGGGCCCGGCCGGCTTCGATGGTCACCTCGATGGTGCTGTCCCGATAGGCGGTCGCTGTGAAGTTCTTTCCAACCGGAACAACCCCGGGCGTAAAGTCGATGGGCAGGCTTGCCCCTTCTCCCAGGGCCAAGGCTGTCAGCATGCAGCAGACCGTCAGGATCAGCATCAGGCGTCGGATCATGGTCAGCACCCCTTGTCACTCTGTCGTCGGACTGCATGGCAGTCACATGGTTATTCTACCCCATCCGGGAATGCTCTGTCAATCATCCGCGGCGCTTTTTCACAAGATTTACATCCCGGGGCCCGGGCGAAAATTCCGAAACTTGGGCGAAAATGCTTGACAAAAGCGCGGGAATCGTGTAAGATAAACTTCGCCGCTTGAGCGGTGAATGACGCGGGGTGGAGCAGTTTGGCAGCTCGTCGGGCTCATAACCCGGAGGTCG
>CAMKAE010000248.1 GCA_946410395.1 uncultured Clostridia bacterium | reverse complement strand
CAGGCTGCCGAGAACTCAAGTAGCGGACGGCGGAACTGGCTGCCCTTCACCGTGTAGGGATCAAAGCAATCCGGCTTCTCGGGGAGTGCGAGCGTGTAGGCCCACGCGGCGGCTGTGTCGGGCGCTTCCGCCACGGGGGTCATGGTCAGGGCCTTTTCCTTTGCCGGGCAGCTGGCTGCGCAGCTGCCGCAGCCGGTGCAGTCCAGGGCGCTGATCTGCAGCGTGTAGCGCATGCCCGCGGCCTGCTTCCCCCTGGCGTCAGTCAGCTGCGTGCCGGCCGGCGCGCCCTCCGCCTCGGCAGCGGTCAGCAGGTAGGGCCGGATCACTGCGTGCGGGCAGACGAAGGCGCACTTGTTGCACTGCAGGCATTTGGCGCTGTCCCAGACCGGGACGCGGACGGCGATGCCGCGCTTCTCGTAGGCGGTCATGCCCATGTCCATCACGCCGTCCTCGTATCCCTTGAAGGCGCTCACCGGCAGGTCGTCGCCCTTCTGGGCGTTGATGGGCTCCAGAAGGTCGGTGACGGCTTTGGGCACGCTGCGCGCAGGCTTCGGCGCGTCCGCCGCTTCGGCCCAGTCGGCGGGCACTACGACGCGGTGCAGGGCCGCTCCGCCGGCGTCGATCGCGGCCAGGTTCTTCTTCACCACATCCTCGCCCTTGGCGAAGTAGGTCTTTTCCGCGGCGGCCTTCATGTAGGCCACGGCGTCCTGCGTGGGAATGACGGGCATCAGATGGAAGAAGGCCGACTGCAGGACCATGTTGAAGTGCGTGCCGAGGCCCAGGCCTTCCGCCACCTTTACCGCGTCGATGGTGTAGAGCTGCAGATGCTTGCGCGCGATCTCCCGTTTGGCGTGGGCCGGCAGGTGCTGTGCCAGCGCTTCATCGTCCCAGGGGCAGTTGATCAGCAGGATGCCGCCGGGCTTGACCTCCTCGGCGATGTCGTACTGGGCCATGTAGCTCGGGTGATGGCAGGCCACGAACTCCGCCTGCTTGACATAATAGGAAGAGCGGATGGGCCGGGCGCCGAAGCGCAGGTGGGACTTCGTCACGCCGTAGGACTTCTTGGCGTCGTATTCAAAGTAGGCCTGCGCAAACCGGTCCGTGTGGCTGTTGATGATCTCCACGGTGTTCTTGTTTGCGCCGACGGTACCGTCGGAGCCCAGGCCCCAGAACTTGCAGCTCACGGTGTCCGCTTCCGCCACGGTGAAGGCCGGATCCTCGGCCAGCGACAGATGGGTCACGTCGTCGTGAATGCCGATCGTGAAGCTGTTCAGCGGCGTCTCCGCCTTGAGGTTCGCGTAGACCGCGGCGATCTGGGCGGGTGTAGTGTCCTTGGAGGACAAGCCGTAGCGCCCGCCCACGACGGTCAAATCCGCACGGCCCCGCAGGGCGGTGCAAACATCCTGGTACAGGGGCTCGCCGGCGCTGCCCATCTCCTTGGTGCGGTCGAGCACCGCGACTTTTTTCACGCTCTCCGGCATGGCTGCCAGGAAACGCGCGGTATCAAAGGGG
This sequence comes from uncultured Clostridia bacterium, assembly GCA_946410395.1. GTDB lineage: Bacteria > Bacillota > Clostridia > Christensenellales > Aristaeellaceae > RUG11272. Next base: position 1,638 of record CAMKAE010000248.1, on the reverse strand, counting down.
CGGAACAGGTGCACCTGCAGGAAGCCCACCTTCTCGCCGGCGGCGTTCAGGGTGTCCGTCACCTGCTGCACGCAGCCGCTGACGGAGCCCATCGCCACGATGACCCGGTCCGCATCCGGCGCGCCGTAATAGTTGAAGACATGGTAGTCTCGGCCCGTGACGGCGTTGATCTTTGCCATGTAGTCCTCGACGATGCCGGGCAGGGCGGCGTAATCGCCGTTGCTGGCCTCCCGCACCTGGAAGTAGATGTCCGGGTTCTGGACCGTGGCCCGCAGCATGGGATGCTCCGGGTTCAGGGCGTGGTCGCGGAAGGCCTGCAGCGCGTCCGTGTCGAGCATGGCCTGCAGATCCTCATAGGCGATCTGCTCCACCTTGGTGATCTCGTGCGAGGTGCGGAAGCCGTCGAAGAAGTGCAGGAACGGCACCCGGCCCCTGATCGCGGCCAGGTGCGCGACGCCCGCCAGATCCATGACTTCCTGCACGCTGCCGGTGGAGAGCATCGCGAAGCCCGTCTGGCGGCAGTTCATCACGTCGGAGTGATCGCCGAAGATGGACAGGGCGTGGGTGCCCACGGTGCGTGCCGCCACGTGCAGCACGCCGGGCAGGCGCTCGCCGGCGATACGGTGCATCACGGGGATCATCAGCATCAGCCCCTGGGAGGAGGTGAAGCTGGTGGCCAGCGCGCCGGTCTCCAGCGCGCCGTGCACCGCGGCCACGGCCCCGGCCTCGGACTGCATCTCGATGAGCTGCACCCGCTGGCCGAACAGGTTCTTGCGCCCCCGGGCGGACCAGTAGTCGGTCTTGCCGGCCATGGGGGAGGAAGGCGTGATCGGATAGATGGCCGCAATCTCCGTGAAGGCATAGGCCACGTAGGCCGCTGCCTCGTTGCCGTCCACGGTCACCCAGGTTTTCTGCTTGTCAGGCATGTCGGTTTTCCTCCTCAAGGGGGTCGTCAAAGTGAATATCGTAGAGGGAAGCGGCGTTTCGCCAGCAGATTTTTTCCAGCTCTTCGTCCGTCAGGCCCAGGGAGAAGAGATCGTCCAGCTCCGTCTTCTGGGGCCAGAAGGGGTAGTCGGTGCCGAAGAGCACCCGGTCGGCGCCGTAGCGGCGGATAATGTCCCGGGCGGTCTCCTTCTCCAGCCAGTACAGGGAGGAGGAGCAGTCCACCAGCACGTTGGAATAGCGAGCCAGGCGCAGGGAGGCTTCCTCCCACACGCTCCAGCCGCCCATGTGCGCGGCGATCAGGGTCAGGGACGGAAAGGCCTCGGCGATGCGGGACAGACGCTCTGGGTTGGAGAAGTCGTAGCGCTTGTCCCCGGCATGGATGCACACGGGCAGGCCCCGGGCCTCGCAGCGCCGGTAGATGGCCATGGCGCGGGGATCGTCCGCGGGGAATCGCTGGATGTCCGGGTGCAGCTTCACGCCCCGCAGGCCCAGTGCCTGCACCTCGTCCAGGTCCCGGTCGAAGTCGTCGCTGTCCGGGTGCATGGCCCCCAGCCCAGTCATGCACCCACCGCTCTCTGCCACGGACCGGGCGATGAAACGGTTGATGCTCGACACCTGGTGCGGACTGGTGGCCACGGAGAAGACCACGAAGCGCGTGATCCCCGCGTCCCTGCCCGAGCGAACCAGCTCCGC
>CAMKAE010000247.1 GCA_946410395.1 uncultured Clostridia bacterium | reverse complement strand
CTTCAACTACATCTCCACCTGCGGCGTGATGATCGACTACATGAGCGACAGCCGCATCGAGGAGGTCCTGGACGCCTGGGATGATCATTATGAATACGGGCAGGGCCGTGCCATGATCGCGGAGCTAAACGCCGTGGAGGGCATCCTGGCCAAGGGGATTGAGGAAGGCCATTTCCGCTATGACGACGTCACCGGCGAACGCCTGCCCGGCCTGTACAACAAGCTGACCGGCGGAGAGGCCGTCGCGGCGGGCATCGCGGGCCTGGCCGCGGGCGGCGCCGTAGCGGGCGCGATCAACAGGCGCTACAAACTCAAATACTCCACCTACCGCTACAACAGCGAGGAGAACGCCGGGCTGCAGCTGACCGAGGACAATGCGGTCCTGATCGGCCAGCATGTGACCCACACGAAGATCGTCAGCGAAAACAAGACCGGCAGCGGCGGCCTGGGCGGCTTCTCCGGCGGCGGCCGGGGCAGCGGCGTGCACATCTCCTCCGGCGGCCACAGCCACGGCGGCGGCGGGCATCATTTCTGAGAAACGGAACAAAGGAAACGGAACATGCACAGCTGGCAAAAGCGGGACTGTGAGCGGCTGCTGCGGGAGACCTTCGGCGCGGAGGGGTTCCGGCCTGGACAGCGGGAGGCGGTGGAAACCGTCCTGGCGGGCCGGGACCTGCTGGCCCTGTTTCCCACCGGCGCGGGGAAATCCCTGTGCTATCAGCTGCCGGCCCTGATGCTCCCGGGGTTCACCCTGGTGGTGTCGCCCCTGATCGCCCTGATGCAGGACCAGGTGCGGCAGCTGCGCCGGCACGGCGTGGCCGCGGCGAGCTTTGACAGCCTGTAGACCCCGGAGGAGCTGAACGCGGCCTTTGAGGCGCTGGAGAGCGGCCGGATCCGCTTGGCCTACGCCTCGCCGGAACGCCTGCAGACTCTGCGCTTCCGCGCGCTGATGCGCCGCCTGCCCCCGGGGCTGTTTGTGGTGGACGAGGCCCACTGCGCCGTGCAGTGGGGGGAGAGCTTCCGCCCGGCCTATGCGGAGCTGGCGGCGTTCGTGGCGGAACTCCCGGCGCGGCCGGTGATCTGCGCGATGACGGCCACGGCGGACCGCCGCATGCGCCGGGGCATCGCGCGGAGCCTGGGCATGCGCGGCACGCGCACCGTGACCCTGCCGCTGCTGCGGGAGAACCTCCGCTACAGCGTGAAGACGACCACAGACCCCACGGCGGAGGCCCTGCGCATGGCGGAGGAGCACGCGGGGGAGAAGGGGCTGGTCTTCTGCCTCACCCGGCGGCGCTGCGAGGAGCTTGCGGCGCGGCTGCGGGCGTCGGGGCTGTCCGCGGAGGCTTACCATGCCGGCATGGAGCGGGCGGACCGGGAGGCGGTCCAGGCGCGCTTCACAGCAGGCGAGACCGCTGTGCTTGCGGCCACCTCGGCCTTCGGCATGGGCGTGGACATCCCGGACATCCGCTGGACCCTCCACGACGCGCTGCCGGCGAGCCTGACGGACCTGACCCAGCAGAGCGGCCGCGCGGGCCGGGACGGAAACCCCGCGGACTGCGCGGTGCTGGTGGACCCCGAGGACCTGCTGCGGCAGGCGCTGCGCCTGCGCCGGGAGAGGCAGGAGGAAGCGCGCATCCCCTGGTTCCGCCCCTGCGCCAGACTGCGGGCCAGGCTGAAGCGGATCAGCGGGGAAAAAGACGATCAGAACCTGCTGCACTGGTGCCTGGACGGACACTGCCTGGCCCGGGGCATCGCCGCGGCCTTCGGGCAGCGGGTCCCGGACTGCGGCGCGTGCTCCGCCTGCAGGCGGAAGGCCGGCATGGGCGGCACGGCGCGGCTGGCGCCGGTGCCGGACCTGCCGCGGCTGGACCGGGCCGGGGTGCGCATGTGGGCGCTGACCTGGCAGCGGAGCGCGATCGCGGCCGGGCTGCGGATGGCCCCGGTCGCCGTCCTGTCCGACGCGGCGATGGCTTCCGCCGCGGAAACCGGCCTGCTGCCGGAGGAAACCTGCGATCCCAGGGCATACGAGGCCCTGAGCCGCCTGCTGCGGCGCATGCAGTGAGAGGAGGCAACCGTTTATGAATCCACCCGTACTGTATATCGTCGTGCCCTGCTACAACGAGGAGGCGGTGCTCCCCGTCACCAGCGGCATGTTCCGGGAGAAGCTGCGGCAGCTGACGGCGGCAGGCAAGATCGCCGAGGAGAGCCGTGTGCTCTTCGTCAACGACGGATCCAAGGACCGCACCTGGGAGATCATTCAGGACCTGAACCGGCAGGACGAGCACTTTCAGGGCATCGCCCAGAGCCGCAACCGCGGCCATCAAAATGCGGTCCTCGCCGGCCTGATGGAGGCCATGGACCGCTGCGACATCACGATCTCCATCGACTGCGACGGCCAGGACGACCTGAACGCCATGGACGCGATGGTCGACGCCTACCTGGATGGCTGCGAGATCGTCTACGGCGTCCGGGCCAAGCGGGACACCGACTCGGCCTTCAAGCGGGCCACCGCGCAGGGCTTCTACCGCTTCCTGAACTTCATGGGCGCCGAGGTGGTCTACAATCACGCGGATTACCGGCTCATGTCCGCAAGGGCGCTGCGGGAATTCGCGAAGTTCAAAGAAGTCAACTTGTACCTGCGGGGCATGGTGCCCCTGGTGGGCTTCAAGTCCACCTGCGTGTACTATGACCGCCATGAGCGCCTGGCGGGGAAGAGCCACTATCCGCTGCGGAAAATGCTGGGCCTGGCCTTCGACGGCGTCACCAGCCTGTCGGTCAAGCCCATCCGGATGATCACCACGATCGGGCTGGTCATCAGCGTGCTGAGCTTCCTGGGTATTATCTGGGCGCTGATCACGGCCTTTACCGGCCGCTCGGTGGCAGGCTGGGCATCCACGGCGTGCATCGTGTGCTTCATGGGCGGCATCCAGGCCATGTTCCTGGGGGTCATCGGGGAGTACATCGGCAAGATCTACATGGAGACCAAGGCCCGCCCGCGCTACATCATCGCCGAGCGGACGGAGGGAATGGCGGAGAAGGACGCGCAGTGACGGACGCGCAAAAGGAAGACAGGGATCAGAAGCTGTCTTCCTTTTTGCGTGGGGTGAAGCCCTGGCACTGCGGCGAGGAAGCCCCTCCACCGCTGCGGCGGTCCCCCTC
>CAMKAE010000246.1 GCA_946410395.1 uncultured Clostridia bacterium | reverse complement strand
CCACCAGCTCCAGCAGCTCCTCGTCGTCCATCATGTCCGTCTTGTTCATGAAGACGACGATGTAGGGCACGCCAACCTGACGGGCCAGCAGGATGTGCTCACGGGTCTGGGGCATCGGGCCGTCGGGCGCGGACACCACCAGGATCGCGCCGTCCATCTGCGCGGCGCCGGTGATCATGTTCTTCACGTAGTCGGCGTGGCCGGGGCAGTCCACGTGCGCATAGTGACGCTTCGCGGTCTCATACTCCACGTGCGCGGTGTTGATCGTGATGCCGCGGGCCTTTTCTTCGGGCGCCTTGTCGATGTCTTCGTACTTCATCGCGGCGGCCTCGCCCTTCTGCGCCAGCGTCATGGTGATCGCCGCCGTCAGGGTCGTCTTGCCGTGGTCAACGTGTCCGATCGTGCCGATGTTCACGTGCGGCTTCGTCCGTTGGAATTTTTCCTTTGCCATGGGAATCTCCTCCTCTGTCTTCGCATAAACTGCGATGGTCATTTGCCGGGCGCACCCGGCCTTCCTGTCGCTGTTCATGGCGATTGATGCGGTGGTGGAGCAGGTGATGGGAATCGAACCCACGTGGTCGGCTTGGGAAGCCGAAGCTCTGCCATTGAGCTACACCTGCACGTCCCGCATCAAGCCTAAACAGACTTGCCAGACAGCGGTATTGTAGCCCTTTTTTTCTGCGCTGTCAAGGGGGCGCGCGATTTTTCCCGCATATCCCGGGCGGCTCGATTTGTATCGGCGGAGCACAGAAAAAGCCGGCCTCCGTGTGTCCGGAAGCCGGCGCCGAAGCTCATTCACTCAGCGGTGATGTCATAGCCGAAATACTTCATGGAGATCTCCGCCAGGGTGCCGTCCGCGCGGAGCTCTTCGATGGCCTTGTTGATCGCGGCCACGAGGGTCTCGGAATCGCCCTTGCGGATCGGGAAGGCCACCGGGGTGGAATCCTCGGACACGGCCGCAATCTTGAGCGGGGCATCAGGCTGCTGGCTCATGTAGTCGTTGAAGGAGTCGATGGCGTTGATCGTGGCGTCTGCCCGGCCATTGATCACCATGTTCATGGTCTCTGCCAGGGCTTCCACTTCCATCACCTTCGCGCCGAAGGACTCGCCGATCTGCGCGTAGGTGGAGCCGGGGGAATTGGTGGTCACCTTGCCGTTCAGATCCGCGAAGGAAGTGATGGACTCGTTGTCCGAGCGGACTACCAGCGCGACGCGGTTGTAGCAGTAGGGCGTGGTGAAGTCATACTTCGCGGCGCGGTCTTCCGTCACGTCCACGCCGTTGGCGGCGGTGGTGTAGCGGCCCACGTCGATGCCGGCGAAGATGCCGCTCCACTCCACATCGATGAACTCAGCCTTCAGGCCCAGCTTGGCGGCCACGGCCTCGGCCACTTCGATGTCGAAGCCCGCGCGGGCGCCGTCATCGCCGTAATAAGTCCACGGAGCCCAGTTGCCCTCGGTGGCAAAGATAAGCGAGCCACGGGCTTGCGCTTCGGAGAGCTGGTCGGCAAAGGAGACCGTCAGCGCGGCGCTCAGGGCCAGTGCCAGCAGCAGTGCAATCAGCTTCTTCATGGGTTTTCCTCCTTAGATGAATAGATTTGATATGTCCAGCCGCACCCTCGCGGCGGAACAGCCTGCTTTCAGCGCTCCCGGATCGCCTCCAGGAACTGCACGGACCGGGGGCTATTTGGATTGCTGAAGAATTTCTTGGATTTCCGGTTCTCCACGATCTGACCGTCCTCCATGAAGATCACCCGGTTGGAAACGTTGCGGGCAAAGGACATCTCATGGGTGACAACCATCATGGTCATGCCGCTTTGGGCCAGGTCCCGCATCACGGCCAGGACCTCCCCGATCAGCTCCGGGTCGAGTGCGGAGGTCGGCTCGTCAAAGTAGATGATCTTGGGTTCCAGGGCGATGGCCCTGGCGATGGCGACCCGCTGCTGCTGGCCGCCGGAGAGCTGGCTGGGATAATGATCCTCCCAGCCGGACATGCCCACCCGTTCCAGCGCCTTCAGGGCGATCTCTTCAGCCTCTGCGCGCGGAATGCGGCGGACCACCCGCAGGCCCTCCGTGACGTTGCCCAAGGCGGTGCGGTTGGCAAACAGGTTATAATTCTGGAAGACAAAGCCCGTCTCCCGGCGGATCCCCAGGATCTCCCCGCGGCGGATCCGGCTCAGGTCGTACTCCCTTCCGTCGAAGATCAGCGTACCCGAGTCCGCGCGCTCCAGGAAATTGGCGCAGCGCAGCAGCGTCGTCTTACCGGAGCCGCTGGGGCCGATGAGCGCCATCACGTCGCCCTTCTCCACCTTCAGGCTGACGCCCCTGAGCACCTCCTTGCCGTGAAAGCTCTTGTGCACATCGATCAGCTCAAGCATGTGCCTTCACCTCCCGGCCGACCCGCTTGTTGAGCAGGCGCTCTACCAGGCGCTGCAGCAGCGTGAGCACGGTGCAGACCACCAGATAGACCAGCGCCACCAGCACATATACAGCCAGATACTCATAATACCTGCCGCCGATCTGTTTGGCGATCATGAAGATTTCCATCACGGAGATGGTTGCTACCAGGGAGGTATCCTTCACCATGGCGATCAGGGAGTTGAACAGGTTGGGCGTGGCGGTGCGCAGCGCCTGCGGCAGCACGATCCGCAGCATGGTCCTCCCCCGGGACATGCCCACGCACAGGCCGGCCTCCATCTGGCCGGCGGGCACCGATTCGATGGCGGCGCGCATGGTCTCGGCCCCATAGGCACCCTCGTTGAGCGAGAACGCAATGATGGCGGATGGGAAGGCGTCAATGATGATGCCCACAGCCGGCAGCGCGTAGAAGATCACCACGAGCTGCACCAGCAGCGGCGTACCCCGGATGATCCAGATGTAAAACCGGGAGATCTGCTTCAGCACAGGGATGTTGGCATACTGGACAAAGGCGATCAGCGTGGCGATCACCAGCGCGATGCTGAAGGAAATAATCGTCAGGAGCAGCGTGTTGGGCAGGCCCTCCGTCACCATGCGCTCCAGCGCGCCTTTGAGAATCCCCGACAGTTTGTCGCCCAGGTTGAGCCATCCCATCGAGAAAGCCCAAATGCGATCCCAGAGTCCCATCTCCATGCATGCCCTCCGTTCCTTTGTCGGGAATCCCGACTAAATCAGTATACTATACGGCTCACCGGGTGTCAATAGCGCCAAT
>CAMKAE010000245.1 GCA_946410395.1 uncultured Clostridia bacterium | reverse complement strand
GGCTGAAACCCCTCTGTCGCTGCGGCGACATCTCCCCTTTCAGGGGAGACAAGGGGCTGAAGTTACTGAAGCCTCCCCTGAAAGGGGAGGGGGACCGCTTGCGGTGGAGAGGTTTTAGGAGTCGCCCTGAGCAGTTGCTCTCCGCAAGAAAAGCCCGGCAGAACCGGGCTTGCGGGCAATCGGAGGCTCACGGCGCCGGGGGTGTCGGCATCGGGACCCAGGTCGCATAGACAGTCGGCGTCGGCGTCGGCACCGGCGCCCAGGTCGCGCCGGCAGCCGCGGGGGTAACCCAGGCGTTTGCCCCGCTCAGGAATTCGCTGAGCTCGGCGACGGTCATCTGCCGGAAGGAGTCGCCGCGGATGTACCCCTCGGTGCCGCCGACGGTGACCCGGTACCATTCGCTCTCGCCGTCGGACTGCCGGCCCAGGATCAGCGCAAGCTCCGTCCGCTCCACCCACCGCAGCACCGCGGAGGCGGTGGTCGCGCCGGCGCGCAGGTTCACATGGTCCAGGGTGACGTGTCCGTAGCTGGACAGGCCGTTCTGTACGGGCGCGGATGCCGCCGCAGCCGGCGCCGGGGTCGCCCCGGCCTGCGCCGCGGGCGCGACCTGCGCGATCCGCAGCCCCAGCCGCCAGGCCCGGTCCGGGGCGTCTAGCACCGTCAGCCGGGCATAGGCCGTGAAGGCCGCCTCAACGTCCCCGAACGCCTCGAGGATCCGGGCGTCGGTGTAGGCCGCCAGCTCCCTGCAGGTGGGCAGGCCCCGCCGGGCCAGGTCCGCCTCGAAGGCCTCGGCCTGACCGATGATCTCAAAGTGCAGCCGGGCCGTGTTCAGGTCCGGCGGCTCCCGCAGCACTTCCCCAAGCGCCTCAAAATACTGGGCGTAGCTCCTGGTATACAGGTAGGATCCGGTCCGCTGCAGCATGGTCTGGGCGGCGGTCACGTTCTCCGGGCTGGTCAGGTCCTGCCCGGCCAGGGTCAGCGCCGCCTCATAGGTCGCGGCGTAATCCGTGTCCGCCGAGACGGCCGCGCCGCACAGCAGCAGCGCCAGGGCCAGCGCGGCGGCCGTCAGGGTCTTTCGCATGTCTTCTCCCTCCTCCGTCGGCTTCAAACGCCGCTTTCGTCCTCGCCCGCCAGTTCCAGCTCGAACCAGAATACGGTCCCGCTCCCGACCGCGCTCTCCACGCCGTAGGGGGCATGGTGCTGCTCCAGAACGGTGCGGACGATGTTCAGGCCCAGCCCGCTGCCGATGACCGCGCGCCGGTGGGTCTCCCGGGTGCGGTAGTAGCGGTTCCAGATCAGGGGCAGCTCGTCCGGGGCGATGCCCTTGCCGGTGTCCCGAATCTCGGTGCGCGCCCGGCCGTCGCGGACAAACTGGGTGACGGTGACCGTTCGGTCCGCCCCGGTGTAGGTCAGGGCATTGCCGATCAGGTTGTAGATCACCTGCCCGATGCGGGTCACGTCCGCCCGGACCGTCAGGCTTTGCGCCGGCTCAAAGCGCACCACATAGCCGTCCTTGGCCACCATCTTGTCCACCCGCGCGACGATGGCCGCGGTCTCCGCCGTCAGGTCGAAGGGGGCAATGCTCATCGCCACGGTGCCGGCCTGCATGCGGCTGAAGTCCAGCAGCTCGTTGACCAGAGTGGTGAGGCGCGCCGTCTCGTCGATGACGGTCTGCATGTTCTCCGGGGTGTTCTCGCCCGGAATGTCCCGCATGACCTCCGCGTAGCCGCTGATCATGGTCAGGGGGGTGCGCAGGTCGTGGCTGATGTTGGCGATGAGCTCGTGCTGCAGCTTCTCCACCTGGCCCAGCTCCTCGGCGGCCTTTTCGAGGGTGTCGTTGAGCTCGGCGATCTCCCGGTAGTCGTCTGCGTGCTTCGGCCTGCGGTAGGCGGCGCGGGCCAGGGCCCGGGCCTCCCGGTTGGTCTCGATGATGGGCTCGGTGACCCGCCTGGAGATCACGAAGGCGAGCAGCAGCATGCCCGCCAGCACCACCGCGGTGATGATCACCAGCTCGGCCCGCAGCGTGTCCACGGTGGCGGTCACGGGGGTGATCTGGGTGTAGAGCAGCAAGGTGCAGGCAGTGCCGTCATCCAGGGTCACAGGCCGGGCCAGGATGTAGGCGGTAAAGTTCTCCCAGACCGCGCCGCGGCCCCGGTCCTCCCCGGGCGTGCCCACACGGCCCGGAAAGCCCTCCCGGCCGGGGAAGCCCTCCGGCTCCCAGATTTCCGTGTCTCCCGGCTCAGGAAACGCCGGCACGACCTCCCGGGTCACCGTGCCGCCCTGCGCCTGCACCTCCTCCGCCAGTTCCCGCAGCTGCGCGGCGCTGTAGCGGTGGATCATGGAAAAGCGCGTGCCCTCCACGTTCACCAGCCGCTTCAGCTCGCCGTCGAGCAGGAGGATCGAAACATCGTTGCGCACGGCCAGGCTGTCGGCGAGCTCCTGCATGGTCTGCGTGTCGCCGGCCTCCGCCAGCCGGTCCGCCGTGGCCGCCACCTGCCGCATCCGCTGCCCGCGGTAAAAGCTGTCCAGGAAAACCGTCTGGAACAGCCAGAGCAGCACGATCAGCAGCACGCCGAAAAGCATCAGGTACAGGTATACCCTGGTCCTGATGCCTCCGCGCGCGAGCCGCCGGGCGCCGCCGGTCTCTTTATTCCTTTTCAAAGCGGTATCCCACCCCTCGCAGCGTGGTGATGCGGTCCGCGTAGGCCCCCAGGGAGCGCCGCAGCAGCTTGATGTGCGTGTCCAGCGTCCGGTCATCGCCGAAGAAGTCGTAACCCCAGACCTCGCTGAGCAGCTTCTCCCGGGTCAGGGCGATGCCCCGGTTGCGCACCATGTAGAACAGCAGGTCGTACTCCTTGGGGCTCAGGTCCAGGTCCGCGCCGTCGATGGTCACGCGGCGGGCGGTGAAGTCGATCACCAGGCCGTCGCCCACCCGGACCTCCTCCCGCTGTCCGGCGTCCGCGCCGCCGCTGCGCTTGAGGATGGCCCCCACGCGCATCATCAGCTCCCGGGGGGAGAAGGGCTTCACCACATAGTCGTCCACCCCGGTCTCAAAGCCGTGGATCCGGTCGTACTCCTCGCCGCGGGCGGAGAGCATGATCACCGGCGTGCGCGCGAACTTGCGGATCTCCCGCACGGCGGAGAAGCCGTCCAGCTCCGGCATCATCACGTCCATGATGATCAGGTC
>CAMKAE010000244.1 GCA_946410395.1 uncultured Clostridia bacterium | reverse complement strand
TTACTCGAAGCCTCCCCTGAAATCAACATAAATAGTACGAAGTACTATTTAACACTATGAATGAAAATACTTCGTTTTTTCACAGTAAAAGGAGGGGGACCGCTTGCGGTGGAGAGGTTCCCTGGCAGGACTGAATAGATACAAAGGAAGAATGAGAATGAAAAAAGCAGCGAGCACGTTCCTGATCCTGGCCGTGGCCTTCACGCTGGCCTGTGCCTTGGCCGACGCGGAGGGGGCCCTGGACGCGATCCTGGCCAGAGGCGTCCTGCGGGTGGGGACGGCCGGGGATTACCGCCCCATGTCCTACCTGGACCCGGAGACGAATACGTATATTGGCTTCGACGCCGAGCTGGCGGAAGACCTGGCGCGGTCTCTCGGCGTGGCGCTGGCGTATGTCCCGACCTCCTGGCCGACGTTGATGGCTGACACCCAGGCAGGGGCTTTTGACCTGGCGATCTGCGGAATCACCGTCACCGACGCCCGCCGGGAGGCGGCCCTGATGTCCGACGGGTACCTGGGCAACGGCAAAACCGTCCTCTGCCGGGCGGAGGACGCCGGCCGCTACACAAGCCTGGAGGCGATCAACAGGCCGGAGGTCAGGGTGATGGAGAACCCCGGCGGGCTGAACGAGCAGTTTGCGCGCGCCAACCTCCCGGAGGCCACGCTGATCATCCATCCGGTGAACCAGGAAATCCCCGGCTTGATCGCAGCCGGGGAGGCGGATGTGATGATCACGGAGATCATGGAGGCCGGTTACTATGTCGGGCAGGACAGCCGCCTGGCCGCTCCGCTGATCTTTGCGCCCTTCACAAGGGGAGAGCTGGGCATCCTGATGCCCCGGGGCAGCGAAGACCTGCTGGAGCGGGTGAACGCTTTCCTCGCTGAGGAGAAAGAATCCGGCAGGATCGACGAGCTGGCGGAGCGCTATATCTACCGCTACATCCGGACAGAGGAGGAACTGGAACCGGCAGCGTGAAACGGCTTCCGATTGCGGAAACGGCTCTTGACGCGCTTTTGCCCGGTGACGTATAATCCAGACGGAAAAACCGGACGGCAGTGCGGCTTCGCCATCGCCGAGGGCTTCACGCCGGAGGAGGCCTTGAAAGGAGTGCACCGCTTCAGCCGGGACAACGCCCGCACGCCCATGCAGTGGGACGGCGGCGAGCATGCGTCCTTCACCGCCGACACGCCCTGGCTGCCGCTGCTCTCCAGCTGCGGCGCGGGCGAGGCGGGGCAGCTCCGGCCGCTGGAGGCCGTGATCTACGGCAGCGAGCCGTGAGGGCTCCCCGGGGCGTTCCGCAGCGCTCCGGCTGCGGATAATATCGGTTGACAAGCCGCCGCGTCGGCAGTATAATATCCCGGGTTGACGCATTTTACAGAATAAGACTGCCCGAACCGGATCAAACCGAAAGGGGAACTGGCTATGGATACATGTACCGCAATCGTCGGAATCAACTGGGGTGACGAGGGCAAGGGCCGCATGGTGGACCTGCTGACGGAGAGCTTTGACGTGGTCGTCCGTTACCAGGGCGGCGGCAATGCCGGCCATACCATCGTGAACCGCTATGGCGAGTTCATGCTGCACCTGCTCCCCTCCGGCGTGTTCCGCAAGAATGTGGTCAACATTCTGGGCAACGGCGTGGCGCTGGACCCCCAGCACCTGACGGAGGAGATCAAGACCCTTCAGAGCAAGGGCGTGGAGATCAGCCCGAAGAACGTGATGATCAGCGAGCGCGCGTCCCTGCTGATGCCCTGGCACCGGCGGCTGGACGCCCTGGAGGAGTCCCGCCTGAAGGACAAGAAGATGGACACCACCCGCAAGGGCATCGCCCCCTTCTATTCCGACAAGTATGCCAAGAAGACCGTGCTGGCGGGCGAGCTGTTCTACCCGGAGGTGCTCAAGCAGCATCTGCGGGATCTGCTGGAGTGGAAAAACCTGATCCTGACCGGCGTCTACGGCGACGAGGCCGAGACCGAGCAGATGATCGACGAGTGGGTGGAGACCTACTGCGAGCCGCTCAAGCCCTTCATCCGCAACACCGGCACCTACCTGGCGGACGCCATGTGGAACCACAAGCGCATCCTCTTTGAGGGCCAGCTCGGCGCGCTGCGGGACCTGGACTACGGCATCTATCCCTTCACCACCTCCTCCAACGTGCTCTCGGCCTATGCGCCCATCGGCGCGGGCATCCCCAACGCACGGGTGGACCGGGTCATCGGCGTGGTGAAGGCCTACTCCTCCTGCGTGGGCACCGGCCCCTTCGTCTGCGAGCTCTTCGGGGAGGAAGCCGACAATTTGCGCAAGATCGGCAACGAGGTCAGCGGCAACCGCCCGCACCGCGTGGGCCCGATCGACCTGGTGGCCACCCGCTATGGCGTGAAGGTCCAGAACGCGACCGAGATCGCCCTGACCAAGCTGGACGTGCTGAGCAAGCTGGAGCGGATTCCGCTGTGCGTGCGCTACAAGCTCTATGACCGAGAGACCGACGAGATGCCCTTCCCCTCCGTGCTGGACCGCTGCGAGCCCGTGGTGGAGTACATGCCCGGCTGGAACTGCGATATCTCCAATGTCCGCAACTGGTGGGACCTGCCCAAGGAAGCCCAGGACTATGTCAAGCGCATCGAGGACAACGTCGGCGTGATCATCAAGTGGATCTCCGTCGGCCCCGAGCGCCACAGCATCATCCGCCGCGGCTGAGCCGCACAGATCTGGCAATGCGTTGACCACCGGCGTGTGGCCAATGATTGATAAGAAAAAAAGAAATGAGGCAACAGCATGAAGGGTAACGTTCTCGTCGGTCAGTCCGGCGGCCCCACGGCCGTCATCAACTCCAGCCTTGCGGGCGTGTTCAAGACCGCCATGGAGCGCGGCTTCAACAAGGTCTACGGCATGCGTTACGGCATCCAGGGCTTTATGGATGAGCAGTACGTGGACCTGTCCGACCACATCAAGAATGAGCTGGACCTCGAGCTGCTCAAGCGCACGCCCTCCGCCTTCCTGGGCACCTGCCGCTACAAGCTGCCGGAGATCCACGAGGACAAGGCCGTCTACGAGCGCATCTTCGAGCTCCTGGACAAGCTGGACATCGAGGTGTTCATCTACATCGGCGGCAACGACTCCATGGACACCATCCGCAAGCTCTTCGACTACTCCCTGCTGACCGGCGCGAAGCAGAAGTTCGTCGGCTGCCCCAAGA
>CAMKAE010000243.1 GCA_946410395.1 uncultured Clostridia bacterium | reverse complement strand
ACACCTACATCCGCCCCGACCACGGGCGCATGATCTGGGACGAGCAGGGCCGCCCGGGCTACGGCCTGTACGACCGCGCCCTGGGCGCCACCTACCTCAACGGCATCTGGGAGGCCCTGTGCCGGACCCGGGGCATGAAGTGAGAGGAGCGCAGCATGAAAGTCTGTCTCGATTCCCTGAAAGAAACGGCGGCATGGGAGAAGCTGGGCGTCGTGCTGCCCGCCTATGACGTGTCCGCCATGCGGGCCCGGACGCGGGAAAACCCCGTCTGGATCCATTTCGGCGCCGGGAACATCTTCCGCGCCTTCGTGGCCGCGCTGCAGCAGCGCCTGCTGAATGCGGGGCTCGCGGACCGGGGCATCATCGCCGCGGACACCTTTGACGCGGACAACATCCGCATGATCTACGGCGGATACGACAACCTGACCATGGCCGTGACCCTGAAGGCCGACGGCACCACCGACCGGGAGATCGTCGGCTCGGTCTCCGAGGCGCTCATCGCCCAGACCCGCGAGGAAAAGGACTGGGCGCGGCTCAAAGAGATCTTCCGCAGCCCCTCCCTGCAGATCGTGTCCTTCACCATCACCGAGAAGGGCTATGCCCTGCGCGGCCTGGACGGCGCACTGACCCCCATCGCCCTGGAGGACATGCAAAAGGGTCCCGCCGCGCCCCGGCACGCCATGGCCGTCACCGCTGCGCTGCTGTATGAGCGCTGGAAAAACGGCGCCGCGCCCGTCGCGGTGGCCAGCATGGACAACTGCTCCCACAACGGCGAAAAGCTGAAGGCCGCCGTGACCGAGATGGCACAGGCCTGGGCGAAGAACGGCCTGGCGGAGCCCGCCTTCCTCACCTGGCTGGAGGACGAGGCGCAGGTCTCCTTCCCCTGGAGCATGATCGACAAGATCACCCCGCGGCCGGCCAAGTCCGTGGAGGACCGGCTTGTGGCGGACGGCATCGAGGGCATGCGGCCCCTGGTCACCCCGCGCGGCACCTACCTGGCCCCGTTCGTCAACGCGGAGCGCCCCCAGTACCTGGTGGTGGAGGACCGCTTCCCCAACGGCCGCCCGCCGCTGGAGAAGGCCGGCGTGTACTTCTGCGACCGGGAGACCGTCAACCGCACCGAGCGCATGAAGGTCACCACCTGCCTGAACCCCTTGCACACCGCCCTGGCGGTCTACGGCTGCCTGCTGGGCTACACCCTCATCGCCGACGAGATGAAGGACCCGGAGCTCACCGCCCTGGTGCGGCGCATCGGCTACACCGAGGGCCTGCCGGTGGTGACGGACCCCGGCATCCTCTCCCCCAGGGCCTTCATCGACGAGGTCATCGGGGAGCGCCTGCCCAACGTGTTCATGCCGGACACCCCCCAGCGCATCGCCACCGACACCTCCCAGAAGGTGCCCATCCGCTTCGGCGAGACCCTGAAGCGCTACGCCGAGGAGCCGGACCGCGATCCCGTATCCCTGACCGGCATCCCTCTGGCCCTGGCGGGCTGGCTGCGCTATCTCATCGGCGTGGACGATCAGGGTAACCCCATGCCCGTGTCCGACGACCCCATGCTCCCCGCCCTGCAGGCGCAGCTGGCCGGCGTCACGCTGGGGAATCCGGATTCCGTGGGCGACAAGCTGATCCCCATCCTGAATAACCCCGTGATCTTCGGCGTATCCCTGACGGAGGTTGGCCTGGCGGACAAGGTCACCGCGCTGCTCAAGGAAGAGCTGGCCGGCCCCGGCGCCGTCCGGCGCACCCTGCGCAAGTACCTGAGCGGCAAGCATCCCCTGAAGATCGCCGTGGACGGCCCCGTCGGCGCGGGCAAGTCCACCATCTCCGACGCGGTGGCCGCCGCGCTGGGCATCCTGCACCTGGACACCGGCGCAATGTACCGGGCCGTGGGGCTCAGCTGCATCCGGCGCGGCGTGGATATTAACGACGAAAAGGCCGTCACTGCCCTGTGCGAGGGCCTCGCGGTCACGGTGCGGCATACGGAAAGCGGCCAGCGTACCCTGGCGGACGGCGAGGACGTGACCGCCTTTCTCCGGCAGGAGGACGTCGGGCTGGCGGCCTCCAAGGTCGCCACCTATCCCGGCGTGCGCGCCGCCATGGTCCGTGCCCAGCGGGCCATCGCCGCCGAGACCGCCATGCTGGTGGACGGCCGGGACATCGGCACTGTGGTGCTGCCCGACGCGGACGTGAAGATCTTCCTCACCGCCAGCGCCGAGGAGCGCGCCCGCCGCCGCTGGCTCGAGATGAAAAACAAGGGCGAGGAGAAGCCCTATGACGAAGTGCTGGCGGATCTGCGCAAGCGGGACGAGCAGGACATGAACCGGAAGACCGATCCCCTGCGCCAGGCAGAGGACGCCGTCGTCGTGGACACCACGCACCTGAGCTTTGACGAGAGCGTGGCCGCCATTCTCCGCACGGTACGGGAGGCGACAGCATGACCACCGCACAGCCCGATGCGAAAAAGCCACGCCGGACCCCGCTGTACACCTTTGCCCGGGGTGTGGCCTGGGTGCTCTTCCACACCGTCATCCCCATCCGCTATCACAACGCGGAAAAGCTGAACCGCGCGGACGCGCCCTACATCCTGATCGCCAACCACCTTTCGTTCATCGATCCCGGCGTGGCGGCCGTGCCCATCAAGCGCTACGAGGTCAACTTTGTGGGCAAGAAGGAGCTGACCAAATCAAAGCTTCTGGGCTGGCTGCTCGGGAAGCTGCACATGATCGTGGTAGACCGCCATCACAGCGACATGGAGGCCATGCGGACCTTCATGAAGACCCTTCGCAACGGGGAGATCCTGGCCCTGTTCCCGGAGGGCACGCGCCACCACAAGGGCGTGATGGAGGAGATGGAGAGCGGCATCGGCCTGATCGCGCTGCGCTCGAACGTGCCGGTGTACCCGGTGTACATCGACCGCAGGGTGCTGCCCTTCCGTGTCACCCACTGCTGGGTCGGCGACCCGATCCCCTACGACGACATCCGGGCGGACGGCGTCAATTCCGAGACCAGCGCCCGCTTCATGGCCCGGATCACCGAGACCTACCGGCAGATGATGGCCGATGCGGCCAGACGATAAACGCAAAAACCATAAATCGTACGAAGTACGATTTAACACCTTGAATGAAAATACTTCGTATTTTCACAAAAAAAGGCTGTGGAGGATGCACATTCGTGCGCTTCACAGCCTTTTTCACA
>CAMKAE010000242.1 GCA_946410395.1 uncultured Clostridia bacterium | reverse complement strand
GCCGGCGGCATCCTGATCTCCGGCGGGGAGGGCGGCACAGGCGCGGCCCCCATGAGCAGCGTCCACCACGCGGGCCTGCCCTGGGAGATCGGCCTGGCGGAGGCCCACCAGGTGCTCTGCCGCAACCGCCTCCGGGAGAAGGTGACCTTAGAGACCGACGGCAAGCTGATGACCGGCCACGACGTGGCGGTGGCCCTGCTGCTGGGGGCGGAGGAGTTCGGCTTTGCCACCGCGCCCCTGGTCACCCTGGGCTGCCGGATGATGCGGGTGTGCCACCTGGGCACCTGCCCCTTCGGCATCGCCACGCAAAACCCGGAGCTGCGCCGGCGCTTTGCCGGAAAGCCGGAATACGTGGAACGCTTCATGCTGTTCATCGCGGAGCAGCTGCGGGGCATCATGGCCGGACTCGGCGCCCGCAGCGTGGACGAGCTGGTGGGCCGCAGCGATCTGCTGGTGATGAAGCCGGACGCCGCGATCGACCTGAGTGATCTCATCGGCTTTGCCCGGAACACCCATTTCCAGCCGGAGGCGAAGCACGACTTCCATCTGAGCGAGCGCGCCGACGCGCGGCTCTTCCGGGACCATGTCCACTTGATGACCACCGACCGGGCCTTCGGGACCCTGCTGCGGGGGGAGCGCACCATCCAGGCCCAGGGCTGCGGCGGCCAATCTCTCGGGGCCTTCCTCCCTGAAGGACAGCAGATCACGCTCTACGGCGTGGCCAACGACTATCTGGGCAAGGGGCTCTCCGGCGGCACAGTGGCCGTCTGCCCGCCGGTGGACAGCCTCTGGCGGCAGGAGAACACCCTGATCGGCAACGTGGCCCTCTACGGCGCCACCTCCGGCTATGCCTTCATCGCGGGCCGGGCCGGCGAGCGCTTCGCCGTGCGGAATTCCGGCGCGATGGCGGTGGTGGAGGGTGTCGGCGACCACGGCTGCGAGTACATGACCGGCGGCCGGGTAGCGGTGCTGGGTCCTGTGGGCGACAACTTCGCCGCGGGCATGAGCGGCGGCATCGCCTGGGTGCTGGACGAGGGCGACACCCTGAAGGACCATCTGAATCCCGGCCATGTGAAAGCGTACCCGGTCCCGCCGGAGCAGGCCGGGGAGCTGAAAAGGCTGCTGCAGCTGCACGAGCAGGCCACCGGCTCGAGGAGGGCGGCGGAGATCCTGCGCAGCTTTCCAGACTGGCTGCCGAGGTTCCGGGCCGTGATCTCCGACGAGTACCTTGCGTTTTTGAAATCAACATAAATAGTACAAAGTACTATTTAAACTCTATGGATGAAAATACTACGTATTTTCACATTAAGAGGGTGTGAGCATGGGCAAGGCGACAGGCTTTCTGGAGTATCAGAGGGTAGAGAACCCCTATCGTGCGGAACAGGCGCGCCTTAAGGACTTCGACGACCTGCATATCCCACTGCCGGAGGAACTGCGCAGCTGCCAGGCATCGCGGTGCATGAACTGCGGCGTGCCCTTCTGCCAGTCGGACTTCGGCTGTCCGCTTCACAACCTGATCCCCGAGTGGAACGACCTTCTGTACCGCGGACAGGAGCGGGAGGCCCTGGAGCGCCTGCTGCAGACCGCGCCCTTCCCGGAGTTCACCGGCCGGGTGTGCCCCGCCCTGTGCGAGAAGGCCTGCAACCTGGCGGAAGAGGGCGTCACCAACCGGGACAACGAGCTGTATCTGATTGAGAGGGGCTTTGCGGAGGGGTGGATTCAGCCGCGCGTCCCGGCTTCCCGCAGCGGCAGACGCGTCGCTGTGATCGGCAGCGGTCCCGCGGGTCTGGCAGCGGCGGATCTCATGAACCGGCTGGGCCACAGTGTGACGGTGATCGAAAGAGCCGACCGCCCCGGCGGCCTGCTGATGTACGGGATCCCCAACATGAAGCTGCCCAAGGAGATTGTGGCCCGGCGCATCCGGCTGATGGAAGCGGAGGGCGTCTCCTTCCGGCTGAGCACCGAGGCCGAGCCCCGGGCGCTGGGCGAATTTGACGCCGTGATCCTCTGCGGCGGCGCCCGGAAGCCCCGCTCCCTCCGAGTGGAAGGCATGGACGCACAGGGCGTCTGCTTCGCCGTGGATTATCTGACGGAGGCCACCCGGGCGGTGCTCTCCGGCGCAGTGCCTGCGGTCAGCGCCAGGGGAAAGCATGTTATCGTGGTGGGCGGCGGCGACACGGGCAACGACTGTGTGGGCACCGCCCTGCGGCAGGGCTGCGCCTCGGTGACCCAATTGGAGATGATGCCCGCCCCGCCGGTGTCGCGCACAGATCAAAACCCCTGGCCCGAATGGCCCCGTGTCCTCCGCACGGATTATGGGCAGCTGGAGGCCATCGCTGTACAGGGCATGGATCCGCGCATCTACGAGACCACGGTGAAGGCGCTCCTCACCGACGGGCAGCACCGCCTGACCGGCGCGGTCACGGTGCGTCTGGATGCGCAGCACCGGCCGATGCCCGGAACGGAGCGGGCCCTGCCCTGTGGGCTGCTGCTCATCGCCGCGGGCTTCGTGGGCTGTGAGGAGCGGACGCTGAGCGCCTTCGGCCTGACCGCCGACGCACGGGGACGGCTACTGCCGGAGGACGGGACGCACCGTCTGGCAGGAAAGATCTTCTCCGCAGGCGACATGCGCACCGGCCAGTCCCTGGTAGTGCGGGCGCTGGCGGACGGACGGGCTGCGGCGCGGGAGGCGGACGCGTGGCTGAGGAGGAAGGACGCATGACCAAATACATCTTTGTCACCGGCGGCGTGGTGTCCGGCCTGGGCAAGGGCATCACGGCGGCTTCCCTGGGGCGGCTGCTGAAGGCCCGTGGGCTGAAGGTAGCGGCCCAGAAGCTGGATCCCTACATCAACGTGGACCCCGGCACCATGTCCCCCTACCAGCACGGGGAGGTGTATGTCACCGAGGACGGGGCCGAGACCGACTTGGATCTGGGCCACTACGAGCGCTTCATCGATGAGGATCTGAACCGCTACTCCAACTTGACCACCGGCAAGGTCTATGCCCGTGTCATTGAGCGGGAACGCCAGGGCAGATACCTGGGCTCCACCGTGCAGACCATCCCCCACATCACCGACGAGATCAAGCACTTCGTCTACCGCGTGGCGGAGCAGACCGACGCGGACGTGGTGATCACCGAAATCGGCGGCACCATCGGCGACATCGAGAGCCAGCCCTTCATCGAGGCCATCCGCCAGGTGGGCCTGGAGGTGGGCCGGGAGAAC
>CAMKAE010000241.1 GCA_946410395.1 uncultured Clostridia bacterium | reverse complement strand
GGGAAATCCCTGGCGCCGGTGCTGCTGTTCTTCCTCGTTTTCCAGTTCGCCAGCCTGCACATCAAGGGCTCCGCCCTGCGGCGGATCGTCATCGGCCTGTTCTACACCTACTTCGGCCTCGTCCTGTTCCTGATGGGCGTCAACGTGGGCTTCATGCCCGTTGGTAACTACCTCGGCCAGGCGATCGGCGGGAGCGGCGTCCGCTGGATGCTGGTGCCGCTGGGGATGATCCTCGGCTGGTTCACGGTCAGCGCCGAGCCCGCGGTGCAGGTGCTGAACACCCAGGTCTATGAGATGACCGCCGGCGCGGTCCCCAAAAAGGCCCTGAGCATCTCCCTCTCCGCCGGCGTTGCGGTCTCCGTCGGGCTGAGCATGCTGCGCGTGCTGCTGGGCATCCCGATCCTGTACATCATCGTGCCCGGCTATTGCCTGGCCTTCCTGATGATGCTCCTCGCGCCGCCCATGTTCACGGCCATCGCCTTCGACTCCGGCGGTGTGGCCTCCGGTCCCATGACGGCCACCTTCATCCTGCCCCTGGCCATGGGCGCCTGCGAGGCGTCCGGCGGAAACGTGGCCACGGATGCCTTTGGCGTGGTGGCTCTGGTGGCCATGACCCCGCTGATCGCCATTCAGACGCTGGGCATCCTGTCCCGTTTCCGGAAGCGCTCGGAGGAAGAGCAAGCCGAGCCCGCCGCGGAAGACATCATCGAGCTGTGATCCGGCGCCCGACACAGGAGGCTGTGACATGAACAAACTGACGATGCTGACCCTGATCGTGCCCCGGGAGAACGGGGACAGCTGGCAGGCCTTCCTGGCGGAGGCCGGGCTGCCGTCCATGTTCTCCTTTCCCTGCCTCGGCACCGCGGGAAAGACCCTGCGGGAGCGCCTGGGGCTTGCCTCCAACGAGAAGACCCTGCTGATGGCCGCCGCGCCCCACGGACGGATAAAGCCCATCCTGGGCCGCGCCGTCAGCGACATGGGCCTCAACCTCCCCGGCAGCGGCATCGCAATGGCCATCCCCCTGGAATCCGCCGGCGGCCAGAGCAGCCTGAACATGCTCCTGGGCGGCCAGCCCTTCGATCCGAACGAGGTGAACGAGATGGATTTCAACGTCTTTCCTTATTCCCTGGTGGTCTGCATCTGCGAAAACGGCTGGTCGGATACGGTGATGGACGCGGCCCGCAGCGCCGGCGCTGGCGGCGGCACGGTGATCCACGCCAAGGGCACGGCCGGCGAGCTGGCGCGCAAATTTATGGGTGTCTCCCTGGCAGCCGAAAAGCAGATGGTCCTGATCCTGCTGAACCAGAAAACCCGCCGGGATGTCATGCGGGCGGTGATGGAGAAGGCCGGCGTGAACACCCCGGCGCACACGGTCCTCTTCAGCCTTCCCGTCGAGGACATCGCGGGGCTGAAGAGCATCATGGACGAGGAGGCCGCAGGCGCGCCGGCCACCTGAAGCAGCGCACGAAAAAACTGCCGGATCCGGCAGTTTTTTCGTGCGTTCAGCCGAACATTCTCCCCCGCATGATGGCGCGGATCAGGGCGTCGCTGCTGACCAGTCCGGCCAGCCGGGAGCCCTCCAGCAGCCCGGAGACCGCCGCGTGGCCGCCGCCCGCGCTCAAGGGCATCATGGTCTCGATCATGGGCAGGAGCGTGAAGAGCACAAACAGCAGCACGATGCCCCGCAGCGCGCCGAAGAAGGCGCCGGCCGCGCTGTCCAGCTGCTTGAGCACCGGGAACTGCAGCACATGCTGGATCAGGCTGATAATCAGGGACACCGCCAGATACAGCGCGAGAAAGGTCACCACGAAGCACAGGATGTTGATACAGACCGTGACGATCACCCGGCTGACATACTCCTCCACCGTGGCGATCCCGGCGAACGTCCTGCCAGTCAGGGCGTCCTGAAGCAGCTCCCCCAAGGAGCCCGGCAGGCCGGTCCGCTTCACCACCTCGGCGATCTCCCCGCCGGTGAGGCCGGCCACGCTCTTGCCGCTCAGCACCGCGTCGCCGATCCGGCGAGAGGCGTCGGTGTAATTCAGCAGCGTCGCCTGCAGTCCCTCGTTCCCCTGAAACAGTCCCGACAGCAGCGGATACAGCCAGAAGGACGCCGCAAAGGAGATCAGGCACCCGCCCGTGTTCAGCACCGTGGATACAAAGCCCCGGTACATCCCGAACAGCACGCTGATGCCCAGCACCGCCAGAATCACAATGTCCGCGACATTCATTGCTGACCAAATCCTTGCTTGGCCCGGGCTTCGGTCAGGATCGGATTGTGGTCGATGCCCGGGATGTATTTTTCATTGATGGCGGCGATTTCGCTCAGCCGCAGCGGCGGGTTGCACCAGGGGCAGCAGTCCAGCTTGGCGAAATCCCCCGTCTCCAGCTCGCCGTAGGTGAAGGCCGTGAAGGTCTTGCCTTTGGCGGAGTTGCAGGTTTCGCAGGAGTGATAGCTCTTGCCGCCCTTGGGGTTGTAGTACAGGACCGTGTCGTCGGAGGGCGGAAGAATCTGCCGGCCCTGCCAGTCCTCCCAGATGACGATCTTGGTATAGTTCTTCTTGTTCTTCCAGATCCAGCCCATGTTGACGCCCTTGGGGGTTGTGCGGCGCTGGACCCGGATGCAGCCGTGGCTGGCCTTGGTGCCCAGGGCCGGCTCGTAGGTCCCGTAGTACTTGCTGCCGTCCTTGGCGGTGGAATAGGGCACCTCGTGGAGCAGGTCTCCGCTGTTGAAGCGGATGGCCTTGTCCACGACCATGCTGCCGTCCTTGAACCCGCCAACAGCCGGAACCAGCATCAGGAACTCGCCCGAGCGGGTCTCGTTGTAGGGCTGTTTGGCGTTGACCAGGCCGGTGGAAACCAGCAGGGTGTCGTACAGGTGACCGTCCACAAAGATGTACAGCCGCTGGGTCAGCTTGTCCACCACCAGGCCCATGTGGCTGTCGGGTGTCTTGGTCTTGAGGTACTTGGTGGGCACCCAGCCCTGCACCAGCGCGTTCCAGTTCTTCACCTTGCTGTCGTGAAAGGACGAGGAGTAGCACTCAATCAGGGTCCAGTCGCCCTGGGTCTCCAGCACGTGGACGCTCTGGGTGACGCAGGTCACCACACCGACGCCCTCCGCGTTATCGTCGGGAGCCTCGCGGATGGTGATCTGGGCGCGCTCCGCGTTCTTCTTGCCGGTGTCCAGCACGGTGATGGGCTGCATCAGCATGGCCCACACGGCTTCCTCGTCCGTGATGTCCATGGGCAGCGTCCA
>CAMKAE010000240.1 GCA_946410395.1 uncultured Clostridia bacterium | reverse complement strand
AATCGTAATTTGCAAACAGTCCGCTTTTCATCCCTTCTGCCGACTCTCCGTCAGCCCTTTCAGCATCCGGTAGCGCTCCAGCTTCTCCGCTTTGGCGAAGTGCGTCTCCCGGAACTGCTCCGGGCAGTCGGTATAGTTCAGCGCGGTGTCTCCGAACTGCTCGCTGGTCAGGTCGAAGACTCGGTCCCCCACGGCGTTGAAGCAGTGAAAGTTCCCATCCGGGAGCGGCACGCCGTACACCTTTCCGCCGAAGATGTCCTGGACCAGAAAGGCCGTCACAGAGCACTGGCCTAGGGTGGGATTGTCCGGCGACCAGTCCGCCCGCATCCGGGGCGCACAGGTGTCCGCGCACCAGCAGGTTTTCAGCAGGTCATAGAGCATCCGGGGATCCCGCAGATCCGCGTCCGCCGGGGAGCACGGCGGGCAGTCCGCCCACTCCCAGCCATAAAAGCGATAGGGCGGCACCGGGGTAAAGCGCCGGAAAGTCCTGCCCTCCCGCGTGACGGTCTCGTCCCACATGGCCGCAGGCCGCACCCACAGGCCGTGATCCCCGTACAGCGCGCGGTACACGGCCATCTCCTCCAAGGTCTCGGAGTGCCGGGCCGTCCCCAGCAGCTGGTACAGGTTGCCCTTGAAATGCCGGTAAAGCCCGGGTTCCATCATGCCGCTGCCCCCTGTCCGTTCATGAATGAACTGCGCCGCAGCCCGGTTTTCCGGATTGCGGCGCAGCGCAGGATTTCCGTCCGTCAAACATGCGCGCGGTCAAAGTCCCTGGCGCAGCCCCGGACCAGGAAGAGACGCAGGTATACGACGGCCAGCACCGCGAGATTGACGATCAGTGTGACCGTCGCGCCCGCCTGCCAGCCCGTCACGATCAGCGTCGCCACGCTCAGGGTCGTCATGATGCCGTAGATCACGATCAGGAAGATGCAGCGGCCGCTGAGCCTGTTCCTGAAGTGGGGCGCGATCAGTCGGCCCTGGGACAGCTCCTTGCGGGTATGGCTCATGAGCTTTGCAATGCTCAGGTGATAGGTGAACCGCCCGATCAGCAGCATGAACATCAGAACAACCTCGGAGATCATCAGGGTCCAGTACAGGCCCATGGGAACCCCGGCCCGGTCCGCCGCGGCCAGAATCTCGCGGAGATCCGCGGCGATATCCACGGAGGAGCCGGCCACGGCCAGGCCGATCACCGCGAGCGTGACCAGCGCGCACCAGATCACGAAAAGAATGATCCCGAACACGGTGTAGACGATGTGGGCGATCTGCACACAGGTGGCGCCATGTCTGGCCACCCGGAGCAGGAAGGTGCCGATGCCGTTGAGCACAGCGCTGCTCAGCAGGGAAAGGCTGACGAACAGGAGCAGGTACAGGCCAACGCTGTCCCTCCGGAAGAAGAACATCAGGAATTCCCGTACATCCCGGGTCGCCGCCTGGATGCCCGCGCTTCTGAGGGCGTCCGTGAGATCCCTGGTTATGTACGGAATCCGCTCGCTCACCCCCGCCACCGTGGCGATGAGGAGGAGGATGCCGGCCAGCGCCGTCAGGCCGCTGATGAGCTTGAGGATCGCCAGGAAGACACCCTTCACCGTGCTGATATAAATCCTCGGGTTTTCTTTGGCCGGAGCGGTTTCATAGCCGCTTTCGTCCCCGTAGTACGCACCGTTGTATGCCGGTTCTGTCCTGTATGTCATGAACAGACCCCCTCTTTTTATTTATCTGTTGTGTATCTGCTCTCATTATAGGGCATTCGCGTGCTTTGTCAAGCGCCGTACACCCGGATGGCGTTGGCTGTGGTGGCCGCGGCCACCTGTTCGAACGTCTCGCCCCGCAGCTGCGCGATGCGCTCGGCGATGTGCCGCACGTTGGCGGGCTCGTTGCGGGTGCCGCGGACGGGCTCCGGCGCCATGTACGGGCTGTCGGTCTCGATGAGGATCCGGTCCCCGGGGCACTTCGCCGCGGCCTCGTGGAGCTTCCGGGCGTTTTTGAAGGTCACCGGGCCCGCGAAGGAGATCATGTATCCCAGCCGCAGGTATTCCTGCGCGGTCTCCCAGCTGCCGGAGAAGCAGTGCATGATGCCGCCGGTCAGGTGGTCCCGGTGGGCCTTGAGCAGGGCCAGCATGTCCGGGTGCGCCTCCCGCACATGGAAGGCGCATGGCAGGCCCAGCTGCCAGGCCAGCTCGATCTGGTCGGCGCAGACCCGCTGCTGAAAGTCGTGCGGCGGGTTGTCCGGCCAGTGGTAATCCAGGCCGATCTCCCCGATGGCCCGAACCTGCGGCTCCTTCGCCCAGGCCGCCAGCTGCGCCAGGTCCTCCTCGCCGCGGTACGGCGCGCAGTCCCCGGGGTGAAAGCCGATGGCCGCCACGGCTCCCGCGTGGGCGGCGGCATAATCCATCGCCACGCGGGAAGAGGCGAGATCCGTGCCAATGACGGCAAAGCGGGTGACCCCAGCCGCCCGCATCCGGGCATGGAGGGCCTCCCGGTCCGCGTCAAACACGCTGCCGTCGATGTGGCAGTGGGAGTCGAAGAGTTCTGTGCTCATCCGACGATCGCTCCGTCTTCCACGCCTTCCATCACGCTCATCAGCCGCAGGTTGCCGGAAGCGTCCAGGGCCGAGAGGATCATGCCCTGGCTCTCCTCGCCGGCGATCTTCCGGGGCGCCAGGTTGGTGACGGCCACCACCTGTTTGCCCGCCAGCTCCGCGGGATCGTAGTACTTCGCGATGCCGCTGAGGATGGTGCGCTCGCCGTCGGCGCCGAAGGACAGGCGGAAGCGCAGCAGCTTGCTGCTCTTCTCCACCTTCTCGCAGGAGAGCACCCGGCCTACCTGCATCTTGCACTTGGCGAAGTCGTCAAAGGCGATGACCTCCGGGAACTCCGGTTCCTCGTGTCCCTTCGCCTTTTTGGGCTCTTCCTTCTTCGGCTGATCCTTCTTCGCGGACTCCTCCGCCGTCGGCGCTGCGAGGGCTTCCAGCTCCTTCTTCACGTCGATGCGGGGGAAAAGGGCCTCGCCCTTCTTCACGCGGATGCCGGCGGGGAGGCTGCCGAAGCGGGCCAGGCTGTCCCAGGTCTTCAGGCTGCCGTCGGTGAGGCCCAGCTGCTCAAAGATCCGGGCCGGGGTGTTGGGCATCACGGGGCCGATCAGCACGGCCACGAAGCGCACGCACTCCGCCAGGGTCAGCAGCACGTCGGCCAGCCGGGCCTTCTTCTCCGGATCCTTGCCCAGCACCCAGGGCTGGGTCAGGTCGATGTACTTGTTGCACTCGCCGA
>CAMKAE010000239.1 GCA_946410395.1 uncultured Clostridia bacterium | reverse complement strand
CGGGCGCAGCCGCCGAAAACGCCGTGTTCCCCTTGCCAAGGGGGCCCGGACGTGCTATCATCAATGCAAACATACTTTCGCATGACGGGAGGGCTGAGACGTGAATGTGGATCAGCTGACACAGGTGCTGCAGCGGGACGAGGCGTTCATGGCAAACGTGACCCGCTGGGAGACGATCCCGGCCCGGGAGGCGCAGTACGCGGACTTTCCCGCGGGGATCGACCCGCGGCTGCCCCCGGTGCTGGCCGGGCGCGGCGTTTTCCGCCTCTACACCCACCAGGCCGCGGCCATCGAAGCCGTGGAGGCCGGAAAGAACGTGGTGGTGGTGACCCCGACCGCATCCGGCAAGACCATGTGCTACAACCTGCCGGTGCTGTCGGCCATCCTGAAGAACCCCGATGCCCGGGCGCTGTACCTCTTCCCGACCAAAGCCCTGTCCGCCGACCAGGTCAGCGAGCTGTATGAGCTGATCGAGGCGATGGGCGCGGACGTGAAGACCTACACCTACGACGGGGACACCCCCGCCGCCGCCCGCCGGGCCATCCGCCAGGCCGGGCACATCGTGGTCACCAACCCGGACATGCTCCACTCCGGCATCCTGCCCCACCATACCAAGTGGGTCAAGCTCTTCGAGAACCTGCGCTACATCGTCATCGACGAGATCCACACCTACCGGGGCATTTTCGGCTCCAACCTGGCCAACGTGCTGCGGCGGCTGCGCCGGCTGTGCGAATTCTACGGCAGCCGCCCGCAGTTCATCCTCTGCTCGGCCACCATCGCCAACCCGCAGGAGCTGGCGCAGACCCTCATCGGGGAGGACGTGGTCCTCGTGGACAACAACGGCGCGCCGATGGGCCAGCGGCACTTTGTGTTCTACAATCCCCCGGTGGTCAACCGGCAGCTGGGGATCCGCAAGGGCGCGGTGCCGGAGGTGCGGGACATCGCCGGGATGCTGCTGCGCAACGGCATCCAGGCCATCACCTTTGCCCGGGCGCGGGTGACGGTGGAGATCCTGACCCGCTACCTCAAGGACATGGTGCGGGATCCCCTGGGGAACGCGGGCCGGGTCCGGGGCTACCGGGGCGGCTATCTGCCCACCCAGCGCCGGGAGATCGAGCGCGGCCTGCGGGCCGGGCAGATCGACGCGGTCGTCTCCACCAACGCCCTCGAGCTGGGCATCGACATCGGCGCCCTGGACGCCTGCGTGCTGTGCGGGTATCCGGGCACCATCGCCAGCGCCTGGCAGCAGGCGGGCCGCGCCGGCCGCCGCAAGGGCACGAGCATCGTGTTCTTCGTGGCCTCCTCCGCCGCCATCGACCAGTTCATCGTCACCCACCCGGACTATTTCCTCCGCCAGAGCCCCGAGAACGCGCTGCTGAACCCGGACAACCTGTATGTGCTGCTGAGCCACTTCAAGTGCGCAGCCTTTGAGCTGCCCTTTGAGGACGGGGAGGGCTTCGGCAGCGCGCCGGCCCCGGACACCCTGCTGAACTACCTGACCGAGGCGAACATCCTCCGCCACGTGGACGGCCGCTATCACTGGATGGCGGACGACTATCCGGCCAGCGAGATCAGCCTGCGCTCCGCCGCGAGCGAGAACTTTGTCATCATCGACATCACCAACGCCGCCGCCCACCGGGTCATCGGCGAGATGGACCGCTTCACCGTGCCCATGCTCCTGCACGAGAACGCCATCTATATGCACGAGGGCCAGCAGTACCAGGTGGAAAAGCTGGACTTCGACGCCTGCAAGGCCTTTGTCCGCCAGGTGGACGTGGGGTATTACACCGACGCGGACCTGAATGTGAACCTCGCCCCGCTGGACGTGGAGGAGGAGCGCGAGGAGAACGGCGTGACCGTCGCCCTGGGCGAGGTGCGGGTGCTGGCCCATGTGTCCATGTTCAAGAAGATGCGCTTCGACACCCATGAGAACCTGGGCTGGGGCAAGGTGCAGCTGCCGGACACGGAGATGCACACCGAGGCCATGTGGTGGACGCTGCCCGAAGAAGTGACCGCGTCCATGACCGACGACCGGCTGCAGAACGGCATGCTGGGTGTGGCCAACCTGCTGCGGATCGTGGCCCCGCTGTACCTGATGTGCGCCCCGCAGGACATCGCCGTGCGCTATGAGGTCAAGAGCCCGATCACCGACCGGCCTACCATGATCCTCTACGACAACTGCCCCGGCGGCGTGGGGCTCTCCCACAAGGCCTTCGGCATGAACCGTCTGCTGCTGGAGAAGTGCCTGGACATCGTGACCCACTGCGGCTGCGAGCACGGCTGCCCCTCCTGCGCCGGTCCCGTGGGCGAGATCGGCACCGACGGCAAGGCCGCCGCCGCGCTGATCCTGTCGGAGCTGCTGACCCGGATCGCCTGAGGCGCGCTTTCCCTTGCCTCCCCACCGCAGTGGGGAGGTGGCCCGCAGGCCGGAGGGGTCTTATACTTAAAGGAGGTTTCTCTAGTGAAAAAGCTGATTCTGTGCACGCTAGCTTTGCTGCTTCTGGCCCTGCCCTGCCTGGCGGAAGAGTCCGGCGAGGCGGCCCGGGAAACCTTCACCGCCGGGGATTACACCTATGCCCTGCTGGATGACGGCACGGCGGAGATCGTGCGCTATGCCGGAAACCTCGCGACGCCGGCGATCCCGTCCAAGGTGGACGGGCACCCGGTGACGGGCATCGGGGACGGGGCGTTTGCGTCCAACTGGGACCTGAGAAACGCGATCATCCCGGACGGCGTCCGGCGGATCGGAGACGGCGCCTTCAGTGACTGCGGATTCCTGCGCAGCGTCTTTCTGCCGGACAGCGTCACTGAAATCGGAGATTACACATTCTACAACTGCGCAAGCCTCTCGACCCTCTCCATGCCGGAGCAAATGACAGCGCTGGGGGAAAGAGCGTTCGGATACTGCGACAGCCTTTCCCGGGCAGACATCCCGGCGGGGATCCGGGAAATCCGCCCGGGTACGTTCTGGGGCTGTGGCCGGCTGATGGCCGTCACGATCCCGGACAGCGTCACGGCCATCGGGGAGTATGCCTTCTATGACTGTCAGAAGCTGAAGGAAGCCAGCCTCCCGGCGGGGCTCACCGTCATCGGGGATCACGCGTTCAATGCCTGCGTCAGCCTCACGGACGTGACCATCCCGGACGGCGTCACGTCCATCGGGGAAGGCGCATTTATGGGCTGCCAGGGTCTCACGGAGCTGATCATCCCGGAGAGCGTCACGGCCATCGGGGACTGGGGCTTCGCCTTTTGCGTCAAGATCACCGGCGCGGCGGAGGATGAAAGCAGCAGGAGCGGCTAC
>CAMKAE010000238.1 GCA_946410395.1 uncultured Clostridia bacterium | reverse complement strand
GCCGCCACCACCTTGCAGCGCATGATGATGTTCTTCTTGACCTCCGGATTGCGCAGATCCAGGTAGCGGTACTTCAGGCGCAGCGCCTCGTCCGCCTCCCGGCTGCGGTTCACCTGGAAGGGCAGCTGGTTGTAACGGCAGCGGCCCAGCACCTCCATGGTCTCCGGCACGACCTCGATGTCGCCGGTGGGAAGCTTGGGGTTCTTGCTGTCCCGCTCGCGGACGACGCCCTTCACGGCGACGGTGGATTCCTTGTTCAGGGCCTTGAACGCCCCGATCATCTCCGGGGTCTCCAGCACCAGCTGGGTCGTGCCGTAGAAGTCCCGGAGGATGGCAAAGCAGAGGCTTCCGGAGACCTCGCGGACGTTTTCCAGCCAGCCGCAGAGTTCGACGGTTTTTCCTGCGTCAGCAAGACGCAGTTCATTGCACGTATGGGTACGATGTTGCATGGAGCTTCGTTCCTTTCTCTATAGCGTGTCAGGCTTTGATCGGATTGTTCGCCTGTCCCTGTGTCCACCTGGCGCAGGCTTTCAGCAGCAGCGGGAACAGCGCGATATAATAGAAGCAGTGGATCACGGAATAGGTCAGCTTTCCCCAATGGCTGCCCAGGAGCTGATTTATCGGCGTGCGGAGGAACTGGCGCATCAGGACCATGGGAACAAGGCCCAGCAGGCACAGCAGGATGCCTTTCCAGTTCAGGCCGGCTGGCTTAAAGCGGATCCAGCGTTTTTCCACATAGCGGGCGATGATGAAGCCCAGGACCTTGCCGATGTCGCCATAGCCGTCATTCATCATCTTCTGCGGATCCACCCGAAGGCTTCCGTCCGGATTCAGGTCGCGGGGATAGCCCTTGAATGTGATATAGACGATGCCCGCCCAGCAAACCACAAATCCAATGAGCAGAAAAAGATCCTCCTTCTCCGGATGGGCGGCCAGATAATCAAAGAGCTTCGCCGTGAAGATCAGACTCAGCACGGACAGCACGATGGCCACGAACACGTCCTGAGGCGTGTGTACGCCCAGGTAATTACGAGAAAAAGCGGTCAGCAGCACGAAGAGCACCAGCAGCGCCGATGCCCAGCGGGTGTACTTGTTTTTCCAGAAGCCCACCGCCGTACCGCCGGCCAGCGGGCCGGCCGTGGTGGTGTGTCCGCTGGGAAAGGAATACCCCGTGGCGGTGGTGATGGCGTCCCCCGCAGGAAGAATCTTCGCATCCCACACCCAGGGTCGGTAGACGCAGGCAGTCAGCTTGATCAGCGGCGTCAGCAGCATGCAGAAGTAGTAAGAGACCAGGGTGTACAGACCGCCGCGCTTGTCCCAGCACCAGTAAATGAAAACCGGAATCAGGATCAGCCAGGTCGTGGCAAAGTCAGAAATGAATTCCATGAAGGGCGTCAGCGCATCACTGATGCTGTTGCGGTAATCCTGAAGCGTGAGCAGATACTGAATGTCCATGCGCGTTTCTCCTTATTCGCGAGGTCTGTGGAAGGCGTCATGCGTTTCAGCAGCCCAGCATTTCGGTAATGGTATCCGCAGCCATTCCCGTTTCCACGGTGCGCTCTTCTCTCGTCGCCATGTTCTTCAGCTTCACGGTGCCGTTTGCCGCCTCCTCATCGCCGATGGTGGCGGTGACGGCAGCCTGCACCTTGTTGGCATATTTGAACTGCGCCTTCAGCGAACGGCCGCAGTGATCCATGTCGGCCTTCAGGCCCGCGGCGCGCAGCTGCTCCACCAGGGCGAAAGCCTTCATCTCGTTGGCCCCCATCCAGGTGACGAACACGTCGTACTGGGTGGGCTTGGGCAGCTCGATGCCCTCGCCGTCAAGCAGCATCAGCACGCGCTCGATGCCCATGCCGAAGCCCACCGCGGGCAGGGGATCGCCGCCCAGCTGCTCCACCAGGTTGTCGTAGCGCCCGCCGCCGCAGACCGTCAGGTTGCCCTGGGGCGTCTTCGTGATCAGCTCAAAGACCGTCTTGGTGTAGTAGTCCAGGCCGCGGACGATGCGGCTGTCGATGGCGTAGGGGATCCCGCTGACCTGCAGGCAGGCCTGCAGCTTTTCAAAGTGCGCGCGGCACTCGTCGCACAGGCAGTCCAGCATGCTGGGCGCATCCTTCACCTCCGCCTGGCAGGTGGGCACCTTGCAGTCCAGCACCCGCAGCGGATTGCGCTCGAAGCGGCTCTTGCAGTCGCCGCACAGGCGCTCCACCTTCCCCGTCAGGAACTCCTTGAGCCGGGCGTGATAGGCCGGGCGGCACTTCGGGCAGCCGATGGAGTTGATGTTCACCGACAGGTTGGAGACCCCCAGCCCGCTCAGCAGCCGGTAGGCCAGCAGGATCAGCTCCGCGTCCACGGTCGCGTCCGCCGCGCCGAAGCACTCCATGCCGAACTGGTGATGCTCCCGCAGGCGGCCGGACTGCGGCGCCTCGTAGCGGAAGATGGGCGCGTTGAGGTAGTACATCTTGCAGGGCAGCGTATCCGCGTACAGGTTGTGCTCCAGCAGCGCCCGGGCTGCGCCGGCGGTGCCCTCGGGCTTCAGGGTGATGGAGCGGTCGCCCTTGTCCTTGAAGGTGTACATTTCCTTCTGCACGATGTCCGTGGTGTCGCCCACGCCGCGCAGGAAGAGTTCGGTGTGTTCGAACACGGGGGTCCGGACTTCGCGGTAGCCGGCCTGCGCGGCGGCCTGCCGCATTTTTGCCTCGAGATACTGCCAGCGGTAGCTGTCCGACGGCAGCACGTCCCGGGTGCCTCTGGGTGCCTGGGTCAGCATGACGCATCCTCCTCGCTTATCACAGGATGTATTTTCGCAGATCGGCGGGCTTGTTTTCCCCGCTCAGGTGATCCCGGACGTAGTCGCCGTTGATCTTCAGTTCAAAGGGCGGCATGTTCTCGTCGCCCGCGTTGAACGAGATATCCTCCAGCAGCTGTTCAAACACCGCGTGGAGCCGGCGCGCGCCGATGTCCTCAGCCGCCTCGTTGGCGTTCCAGGCGGCCTCCGCGATGGCCTCGATGGCGGAGTCCTCAAAGGTCAGCATCACCTTGTCCACCGCCAGCAGCGCCTTGTACTGCCGGGTCAGGGCGTTGTCGGGCTGGGTCAGGATTCGGCAGAAGTCCTCCTTGGTCAGGCTGTTGAGGTGCACGTGCACCGGGAAGCGGCCCTGCAGCTCCGGGATCAGGTCACTGACCTTGGCCACGTGGAAGGCGCCCGCGGCGATGAAGAGCATGTAGTCGGTCTTCACCGGGCCGTACTTTGTGTTCACCGTGGAGCCCTCGACGATGGGCAGGATGTCGCGCTGCACGCCCTCGC
>CAMKAE010000237.1 GCA_946410395.1 uncultured Clostridia bacterium | reverse complement strand
TCAGGGCCCAGGTCTCCGGCGCTTCGCCGGGCTGAAGTCCCCGGGCCTGCAGCATCGTGCCCATGCCGCCGTCCAGAAAAACCGGCCCGCGCCTGAGCAGATCACGAATGCTCATCCGGCTCTCTCCTCTCAAGTCCGATGATGGCGGTGACGCTCTTGGAGGGCGTCATCAGCAGAGACGGCTCCCGCAGCGTCAGGCCCAGGCGCCGTCCGCAGTCCAGCGCCGCAAAAATATCCCGCTGCATGCTCAGCGGAAGGTCGCCGTAGCCCGGCGAAAAACGGGGCTTCAATCTTTCTTCCGGAAAGGTCTCGCCCAGCAGGGCGCACAGCCGGTCGCAGGCCTGCTCGATCACGGCCGCTCCGACGGCGTGCATCAGCAGGCCCTCCGCGGGAGAGACCAGCCCCGCCCGGGCGATCAGCCGGTCCATCTCAAAGCCTGCTGTGGCGGCGAAAAGGATAACGGCGTGACTGTCCCCCAGCCATTCGCGCAGGGATTTCGACGTGGTTCTCGAGAAGCCCAGGTCGAGCGTTACCCCGTCTGCGCGGCAGTCATACCGCTGCCAGACCGCGCGGCAGACCACGCCCTTTGCCGCGGCCAGGCAACGCGCCAGCGGGAGCTCCTCGGGCATGGCGGCGCAGCGGGGCTGCATGGCATAGCGCAGCACCTCGGCCGGGTCCGGGTCGGGCGGCGGCAGGGTCACCGGGTGCGGGGCGCTCACAGGCTGCTCCCCAGCATGGCGGACAGGTTGCGCTGAATGGCCGCGGCCACCTCCGGCTTGTTCATCGTGTACACATGCACATGCCGGATGCCGTTGGCGAATAGATCGATGATCTGATCCGTGGCATAGATGATGCCGGCCTGCATCATGGCCGCCGGATCGCTGCCGAAGCGGTCCACCAGGCTGATGAAGCGCCGCGGCATAAAGCTGCCGGAGAGCTTCAGGGCGCGCTCCACCTGCTTCGCACTGGTGATGGGCATGATGCCCGGTACCACCGGCGCCGTCACACCCGCCTCCCGGAGTTTGTACAGGAAATTGTACAGCAGATTGTTGTCAAAAAACATTTGTGTCGTGAGGAAATCCGCGCCGGCCTCCACCTTTTCGCGCAGATGCCGGATGTCCTCCTGCTGGTTTGCGCTCTCGGGATGCACTTCGGGGTAGCAGGCCGCGCCGATGCAGAAGCCGCCAGTCCGGTGGATCTCCCGGATCAGGTCGGCCGCGTGGGGATAAGCGCTCTCCCCCATGTCATCCGTCGTCGTCCCCGCGGGCAGATCGCCGCGCAGGGCCATCACGTTCTCCACCCCGCAGTTCTTCAGGCTTTCCAGATATGCCCGGATCTGCTCCTGATCCGCGCCGACGCAGGTCAGATGCGCCAGCGTCTCCGCGCCGGTCTGCTCGCGTATGCTCCGGGCGATGTCCAGCGTCAGCCTGCTGCCGCCTCCGCCGGCGCCGTAGGTGACGCTCACGAAGGCCGGCGAAAGCGCCGCGACGTCCAGGACGGCCTGCCGTACGCTCTCCAGCGCGGCGTCTGATTTCGGCGGAAATACTTCAAACGAAAGCGTGTATCGCTGATCAGCGAGAATCTCCGCGATTTTCATTGTGCTACGCTCCTTTTTTCAGCTCAACGCACAAGCCAACGGGCGGCGGGACAGAACGTCAGTTCAGCTTCATGTCTCCGTCTTTCACCCATCCCAGCCGGCGGACGCCCATGTGGGTGAGCAGGGAGAACACAGCGGGCAGAACAAGGCAGATCATGACCAGCCCCAGCCAGTCCATGGCCGTGATGGCATCCTTCGACCCGTTTGCGATGTCGTTCACCCAGCCCGTGTACACGCCGATGGGGCCCACCAGGCCGCAGGTGCCCATGCCCGAGGACACGGGCGCGCCGTTCATCTGCAGGCGGAACAGGCAGGTGGTAATCGGGCCGGTGATGGCGGACGCCAGCGTCGGAGCGATCCAGATACGCGGGTTCCGGACGATGTTGCCCATCTGCAGCATGGAGGTGCCGATGCCCTGAGACACCAGGCCGCCCCAGCGGTTGTCCCGGAAGGAAATCACCGCGAAGCCCACCATCTGGGCACAGCATCCCGCAACAGCCGCGCCGCCCGCGAGCCCCGTGAGGCCGAGTGCCGCACAGATGGCTGCAGAGGAGATGGGCAGGGTCAGGGCCATGCCCACCAGCACCGAGACGATCATCCCCATCAGGAAGGGCTGCTGCTCGGTGCCCCACTTGATCATGTCTCCCACCCACATGGCCGCGCGGCCCAGAGGCGGTGCGATCAGCCAGGCGAAGAAGACGCCCACGCCGACAGTGACCAGCGGTGTGACCAGGATATCCACTTTGGTCTCCTTGGAGACGGCTTTGCCGCATTCCGCAGCGAGGATCGAGATGATCAGCACTGCCAGCGGGCCGCCCGACCCGCCCAGCGCGTTGGAGGCAAAGCCCGTGGCCACCATGGAGAAAAGCACCAGCGGCGGGCACTTCAGCGCATAGCCAATGGCGATCGCCATCGCCGGTCCGCTCATCGCCGTGGCAAGGCCGCCGACCGTGTACCCGACGCCCTCAATGGGGTTTTCAAGGAAGGAAATGTGAAACTGCGTGCCGATCGTATTGAGGATCGTGCCGATCAGCAGCGTGCAGAACAGGCCCTGGGCCATGGCGCTCATGGCGTCGATGCCGTAACGCTGCAGGGAGAAGCGGATATCCTTTTTTTCCAGGAAGGACTTCAGCCTGTGCAGGAAGGTCTTCAAGGCGTTCATCATGCATCACCGATTCTTTCTTGTTTCGTGCGGAGAAAGCGTCTCCACAGTCCGGGCGGATTGCAGACCGCGTCTCGGAGGCGGCGGTCTGTCCGGAAGTGTAGTATACCCGCGAAACGCCTGCCCGTCAACGGGACACAAGCTGAAAATGGCCTTCCGGCGGCAACCTGAGCGGTGCAAACCGGAAAAGATACCGGAAAAATACAAGATCGCTCTGACAGAGCACCGTCCGCACAGTCAGTGTGTAGGAGTGAATCACATCGGCCTCTTTACTTTTCTCCGACAAAACGGTATAATCATCCTGTATTGTTATGACCATTTTTCGGGAGGCGTAGCGCTGAATGGGCAAGATCATCGCGGTGACCAATCAGAAGGGCGGCGTGGGAAAAACCACCACCTCCATCAACCTGTCCGCCATGCTGGGCCAGGCCGGACAGCGCGTGCTGGCCGTGGACCTGGATCCCCAGGGGAACACCACCTCCGGCCTGGGCGCCAAGGCCGGAGCCGTCAGCGTTTATGAAGCGCTGCTCGGGCGTGCCCCGGCGCAGTCCGCGCTGACGGTGACCCTCTGGAACGGGCT